>DAHWIS010000013.1 GCA_027344745.1 Microcaldota archaeon
TAGGAGCGTGCGGGTACATACACGGTGCGTTCGGAAATATAAACGGAAACTTTAGCTGGGTGGCAGCATATGCGAAACAGGGAGGGATTGGAAGCGCAACTGGGCCGGCCAATTCGGGCGCTTCTGCAGAATGTGTTGCAGAAATGGGGCATTGAATCCCGTACTGGTCGATAAAATGGTTTTCGCACTGCGATACGCAGTGCGCTTTTTTCGGATTATTTGAAAATTTGCAACGGCGCCATAGTCCACGTCAATGGCACAGCCATTTTAAATAAAGTGAGTGGGAAATCCCACACTCTTTAGAGGTGGGATGAAAGCGAACCACAGAAATGCGTATAAATATGAATGTCGATATAACAGGTATGGAACTGACAAGAGCCTACAAGTTCAGAATCTATCCCGACGTCACAAGGCAGGAAGAGATAGATGAAAGGCTTATTCTCGCACAACAGTTCTACAACAAGATTCTTGAGAAGTCAATCGCATCCTATCGCAACGGAAAGACAAAAGCTTCAATGGCGCAATTCAATAAATTCGTCAGGGAAACAATCCAGGAAGACAAGAGATACTTGAAACTGTATTCGCAGACAAGATGCGAGATAGAATTCAGGCTCCTCAAAGCATACCGGAACTTCTTCAGAAGGGTAAAAGAAAAGAAATCGGGAAAGAACGTAAAAACCGGATTCCCGCGCTTCAAATCAAGGAACAGATATTACAGTATAATCTACCCACAGGACAACGGCTCTTTCTCGATAAGAAAGGACAGGTTGAGGGTATCAAGGATAGGCACAATGAGGATAGAGATGCACAGGAACATCGAGGGAAAGACAAAGACGCTCACCATAAAGAGGGAAGCGGGAAACTACTATGCGATATTCACGACCGTAAACAACATTGCACCTCCAACTATAAAAGACACTAACCCTATTGGCATAGACATGGGCCTCAACTCGTTCATCGCGATGTCTGACGGAACGAAGATTAAGAAACCTAAGTTCGCAAGGAAAAATGCGAAACACATCGCAAAATGGCAGAGGATAATTGCACGAAGGCATAAAGGCTCGAAGAGAAGACAGGGTGCGAAACTCATGCTTCAAAGGAAATGGGAATACACTACAAACCAATCAAACGACTTCGCGCACAAACTATCGGATAAACTGGTAAATTCGGGATGCACATCGTTTGCAGTGGAAAAACTCAACATAAATAACATGGTAAAGAACCGCAATCTCGCGCAGGCGATTTATAACGCTTCATGGAACAGGTTCATACAAATGCTTTCGTACAAGGCTGAAAGTGCCGGCATGAAAGTAATAAAGGTAGATGCAAAGGACACTACTCAGGAATGCAGCAACTGCCATTACATAAAAAGAGGAAGCGAAAGACTGACTCTAAATGACAGAATATACCACTGCAACGTCTGCAACATGACAATGGACAGGGACGTAAACGCATCCATAAACATACTTGACAGAGCTTTGAACTATTCAAGTTCAAATTTTGACAGCTATGCTGTCAAAGCTACCCTCGGACAGAGGGGAAGTCACGCTCAGGGAGAGAATGTAAGACCTCAACAGGGGGCAGTTCTCGCTGAACTGAGAACCGATAAAACACATCCTTTGCCAGTGCAGTAACTGCATGAACGCAGAGGAAGCCCTTGCCTTTAGGCGGGGGAGGATGTCACTTGTTTATGTGATTTATTTATGGTGTTTAATTGAAACTGGTAATCGCGCAGGCAAACCTTACCCTAAAAGGCGGCGCAGAGCGCGTCATACTCAAGATTGCGCAGCATTATGGCGCTACGATATATACTGCAGAGTATAAGGAGCATGGCACATTCGACGAGTTTAAGGCTATTGACATAAAGATTATAGGGCGCGGAATATTCGGAAAGATAATGCCTTATGGAAGAATGACACAGGGACTGGATTACGGCATGGGTTTCTACAATTTCAAAGTCGAAGAGGATTATGACGTAATAAATGCGCACATATCCCCGAGCAATTGGATAAGGAAGCATAATGAAAGGGTATTGTGGTACTGCCATACGCCTTTAAGGGAGGTATATGACCTCTACGGTTACAGAATGTCGTTGAGGAAACCGATAAAGAAACCGGTATATGCCGCGGGGGCGAGAATAGTCAGGCATATAGACAGGAAGGTAACGAACGACATAGAATTCATATTCGCCAATAGTGGGAACACCAAAAAAAGGATATCCAAATACCTGAAGAGAGACGATGCAAAGGTGCTGCCCGGAGGCGTGGACTGCGAGAAATATCGAAATAGGGGAGATAAAAAATATTTCTTATACCCCTCAAGGATATCGCCCAATA
This sequence comes from Microcaldota archaeon, assembly GCA_027344745.1. GTDB lineage: Archaea > Micrarchaeota > Micrarchaeia > Micrarchaeales > Micrarchaeaceae > JAMCYW01. Next base: position 2,337 of record DAHWIS010000013.1, read on the forward strand.
AAAGGCAGGACTACGCAATAGAAGCGTTCAAGGAGTTCAGGAAAAACAAAAAGTTCAGGGACTACAAACTCATAATATTGGGCGACATATCAAAGGATAGGTTTTATTACGAATACTATCTTAAGGTAATGAAGCTGGCTGCGGAAACGGGAAATGTAACGGTAGCCGGAGGCGTGAGCGAGCCAGAACTGATAGATTTTTATTCAAAATCTACGGCTGTGCTTTATACCCCGTTCAACGAGGACTACGGATTGGTGCCTTTGGAAGCCATGGCAAGCGGAAAACCGGTAATAGCGGTCAACGAAGGAGGACCAAAGGAGACCATAATCGACGGGAAAACTGGGTTCCTTGCAAACAGCAAGGAGGAAATGGCAAAAAAAATGGCGCTCGTAGCAGGGGATGCAGATCTTGCAGACAGCATTGGAAAGAACGGTATAGAAAGAGTCAAATCGCACTACTCGTGGGAAAGATTTTTCAAGCAGTTCGATGTCGGACTCAAAAAAGTCAGGGATTCGGAATAACTCGTCATTTTACCTGCTTGAACGGCCTCTGGCCCTTGGCGTCCGCAACTGGAGGGTTCAGGGATATCACATACTTCGACATTATCCCAGCAGCATATATCAATACCTTTTTAATGTTCACTTCGGTATTTGCTCCAGTGCATATCATCTTGCCGTTCTTGAATAGTATTATAACCGCTTTGGGCTCTGCAATCCTGAATATGGCGCCGGGAAACTGCTCGGGCTCATAGTCTACGGCCTTTACCTCCTTTGAAAGAGCGTATAGGTCTATTACGGCATGAAGGTCCGCGCTTACGACTATATTCTGTATTTTTATCTTCGGGGATTCTATATTGCCAGTAGAACTGGGTTGCGATGTGCTTTTTTGTGTTTTTGTATTGCCAGGTTTCTTTGAAGTCGTATAACCACCATATATAGATAAATTTAAAAACAAAAATATAAATATATAGTATTTATAGGTGCCCTTTGCATATGGCGAGAAATGTTGCAATAATAGGAGCAGGAGTCATAGGTTTGACATTAGCTATTGCACTCGCTAAAAAGGGCATATATGTTACGGTATATGACAGCAAAAAGCGCGCGTCTGACGGAGCTGAAAGGGCGTCCGGCATACTCTCCAAAACCGGGCTTGAAAGGCTGCATATAAATTATAAGGATTCGGTCGTAAACAGCCTGTACGGTGCAAGGCTGCATGCCAATAGGGTCGAATTAAACGTGAAGTCGAAATATGTGCAAGCGTATGTTTTGGATCGCGGCAGGCTCGCAGAGACGCTTTACAAAGATGCATTGTCGTCAGGCGCCGACGTACTGCTAGGAAGGCGAATGTACGAAAACGATATAAAAGACATAGCCCGCGATCCGGATTCCATAATAGTCGGTGCGGATGGGGCGGTTTCGAGCGTGGCGAAGGCGTTTGATTTCCCGGGCATAAAGGAGTATGTTCTGACATATAAAGCAGAGTACAGCAGGGCCAGAATCGAAGACAAACACAGGGTAGACCTGTTTTTTGCAAACAGCGTTTCGAACAGGTTCTTCGGATGGACCGCCCCGTATTCCGACTCTAAACTTGAGATAGGGATAGGCACAAGCAATAGCTCTAAAGGCAACAGCAGGAGCGCATTTGAAAAACTCATAAAGAACGATTTGATAGCGAGCATGATAGACGGCGCCAAGCAGGACGGGGCGCATGCCAGCCTGATCCCGTTGTCCGCAAGAAAGAAAACCGTGAAGGGAAATGTGTTGCTGGCAGGAGACGCTGCAGGACAGATAAAAGCGACCACCGGAGGCGGATTAATATTCGGCATAGCGTGCGCTAAAATTGCTTCAGAAGTAATAATAAGCAACATAAACAGCAATGTTCCGCTCACTGCTTACGAGAATGAATGGAGGAAGGCATACGGCCTTGACCTCAAACTCCACTCCCTTTTACACAGATATTATTCTAGGAGGGGAACGCTGGGGCTTGAATTGCTCATGAGAACTGCAAAGCTTCTCGGAGCGGAAGATTTCTTTAGCAAATACGGAGATATGGACAGCCCGAAGGCGATGATAAAGAGATTCTTCCTAAGGGGTTTGGCAGATTAACGTTGGCATTTGGATTCCAGATGATTTATGATTCTGCCCACTATTTCCCCGCACTTGGTTTTATTGTATTCCGTAGCAGGAATGCCTGTCCAAATATATGCGCATATAGATTGTTCATGCTGGCTATAGTTGTCGTTTTGGAGGTATTGAAAAGGCATTAGAGTGATGTTTTTCTCAAGCGAATTGAGCTGGTCCAGCATCCCTTTATAGTATAAGGATACTATTTCCTCAATGCGGTACATGCCATACTGCCCTATTGTACTTTTTCTGACGTACTCTATGGGGCCGTCTTCCAGTTTCTGCAACTCTTTCAAATTAGACAATATAATTTTTGCGCATTCTGCTTTGGATGCTTCATTCTTCCATTTGGAAGAGCCCCTTAGTGACGATATCCGCTTAAGGAACGAATTGCATTCTATCAATCTGTCTTCAGCGCCGGATATGCTTCTAATCAATTCGGCCGCGTTCTTCTCGAGCTTCATATAGCTTTGCATTTGCTCGCCAATATTAATCAACCTTCGCAGTATTAATATATTTCGTTCATACGCCGAGGAGCGCAGATGCTGCCCTTTCGGCTATGCTTATCATAGGCTGCGGGTATACGCCGAATATGACTATTACTAATAGCGCTATAGATATCACCGCGATTACAGCCTTTGGTATTACCAGCCTTTCCTCCCTCTTTGGCTGGTACATCACTATGATTACCTTGCTATAATAATAAATCGATATGAAACTGTTGAGTATGCCTATGAGGGCGAGCGCAAGCAGATTCGACTTTATGGCGCTTGTAAATAGCAGGAATTTGCCGGTGAAACCCATTAATGGAGGTACGCCTGCCATAGACAGCAACAGGAGAGATAATGCGAGCGCCAGATATCCGTTCCTCGAACTCATCCCGCGGTATTCGTCTATCGTCCTTATACCGAGATTCTCAAGCAACATTATTATCGCGAAGGCGCCGATGATCATGAAAGAATGCGTAATTATTTGGAAGATGCTGGCTTCCAACCCATATTGCGATGCAGCTGCAAACCCGACGAGTATGTATCCTGCCTGGGATATTGATGAATATGCCAGAAGGCGCTTGACGTTCTTTTGCACCATAGCTGCAAGATTTCCGAAGAACATGGTCAATATTGACAGCACCATGAAAAGCGTTGCGTACGTGGCACTGTATGCGGCAAACACGGTAAATACGATTTCCATCAAGGCCACAAATGCGATCTTTTTGTTTATGCCCGAAAGCATTGCCGACATGTTCGCCGGCGCGCCCTGATATACATCTGGAACCCATAGGTTGAAGGGAAATAATGCGGCTTCTATAGAAAGGCCGCCTATGAAAAGCACCAATGCAAGGAGCACAAGATAACTGCCTTTTATCAGCCCGAAGGCGCTTACTTGCACCAATGACAATTGGGCATCATACGGGAATATCAATGCCATTGCAAAGACCAATATCGATATCGCAATGCCCGACATTATGAGGAGCTTGACCGATGACTCTATGAACCTCTTGCCGTTTATTGCTATCATGAATATGGCAGGTATGGAGGCCAGCTCCAGGGACAGCAAAAGACCCACCATGGAAGATGCCATAGGTACCAGGATTATGCCAATCGCGGCGAAGCCGAACATCATGAAGAATGAATTGAAACTGCTTGGTGCATCATACGATAGCACCATCACCAAAAGCAGCAATATCGAGAATAAACCTGCGAACAGCATTGAGAATTGGTATATCTTGAATATGTTGAACAGGTAAAAACTTGACCCAGAGGCAAATAGGTATGATGCGGTTAGCGCTATGGAGGCAAGCAGTGTTGCACCCAAAACAAACGATGCTTTTTTACGCCTGTAGAATGGGGCGGATACCGATGCTAGCACAAGAAGCGCAAGTAACGCGAACAATGCATATCCAAAATATTCTATTGGCGCCATTTAAATACCTAGATTCTTACCAGATTAAGAAGTATGAAAGGAAATATACCGAAGAACAATATGGCCGCGATTGCTATCGCCATCGCCGCTTTTTGGGGCTTGCTTATGATCCCCACTTCCTGAAGTTTTTCCTTTGTAGACATTATGGATCTGCTTGCTGCAAGATACATGTATGCGCCCACCAATATTACGCCGATTAGAGGTATGATGCCGTACAATCCAAATGCGCTTGCGGTACCTATGAATATCATTAGTTCTGCGACGAAGCCGGCGGTTAGGGGCATGCCGGTAGAGCCGAATATGGAAAACATAAAAGAATAGGAAGCCGACTTTGCTGATGAAACCGCCCCCCTAAGTATGCTTAGGCTTCTGGTGCCGTATGCGAATTCTATCGAGCCTATTGCTATGAACATCAATGCAATCGTAAATCCGTGGGCTAACATCATATATACCGAACCGTATTTCCCAAGATAATTCAGAGCAGTTATGCCGGCCAGTATTATGCCGCTTTCAACCATGCTTGTGTATCCCGCCATTTTCTTCAGGTCATTCTGCTTCATCGCCGCAAACGCAGCGTAGAATATCGATATTACGGCGATGGCGTATATGTATTCGTTTAGGGTTTCGGCAACAGGAAGCATATAGAATAGCACAAGCATCCCATATGCGCCGAACTTGGACAGGACCCCTGCGAGCACTACCGATCCGGATGTTGGCGCATTGGAATACGCATTGGGCATCCACGAATGGAAGGGAAATATCGGCATTTTTATAGCAAACGCCATGAACATCAGCATGAATATGGATTCTTGAATGGCAGTAGGTATTTCTGAAGAGTGCGCAGTAATATAGCTTATGTTGAATGACCCTACCGGCGTATAAAAGTATATGAGCATTATTGCAAAGAGCAGCAGAGCGCTTGCAAATATCGAGTATATTAGGAAATTCTTTGATGCCACATCCCTGGACGCACTTCCGAACGATCTTATGATGAAGAATACTGCTATGACCCCTACATCCCAGAAGATGTAAAATAGGAATAGGTTGGCTGAGGCGAACAGTCCTATCGCAGAGAGTTCGAAAAGCAGCAGCAACGAATTCATCGAATGTGTATTAGAACTTCTGAACCCCTGCCACACCATTGCAGCAAGGGTAACTATTAATGACATTGTTATAAGCATGATAGATATAGGGGTCAGTGTAAAGTGCAGGGAGACGCCGAGCGAGCTTATGTACGGCAGGCTTTCGGAAAGGGCAATGCCGCCCGATGCAAACGCGCTTATCGAATACGATATGTATATTAGTACCAGCAACAATGCGGCTATGGATACATGCTGCGAATGCCTCCTCCCAAAAACGATGTTTGCTGCTATCGCTATTGCAATCGTAATGAACGATATGAACAATATCTGTATCATATTTTCACAATGTAATGATTATTACCAATAATATTATGCCTGCCGCGAATGCGACTGCGTATGTGTTGATCTGCCCGTTGATTATTCTTCTGAGCTTTTCCGCAATGAATACGGTGCCGTCTCCTCCCATTACTATGAACCAGTAAAGCGCATAATCAAATGAATTTATTATACCGCCCAATTCGTAGAATGCCTTGGCTATTATAGAATACGCCCAGTTTACTGCTACGCTGTTATACACCAGCGCATGCAGCGCGGCGTGGGACGACATGCCTCTCAGGTTCATCTTAACGTATACACAATATGCCACCGAAAACCCCAGCAATGCCATAATTGTTTCTATTGATGCCGCCATAAGCGAGATGTGAAGCGGGGCATACGCGTTTGTAGAGGTGCCTGCAAACGGCAGATTCGGCAGGTATGCATATGCGAATGCGCTTATAACAATCAGCAAGGCAAGCGCCGCGAGCGGATACACCATAGTCTTCGGCATATTCCCGTATTTGGAAGTCAGCTCGGCGTCCATGCCCTTGGTGAGAGGGTTGCGCATAGGTATGAATAGCCATCTGAATATGTAGACGCTGCTAACTAATTCTACCAACGTCAATAATGCATATACGTAAATATTGCTGGCCGCAGAGTCGATTGCAACTTTGCCGAAGAAGCCGCCCAGCGGGAATATCCCGGCGATCGACCCGACCCCAAACAGCGTAGACACGAAGAGTAACCTGTTTTTTGTAGAGCCTTTTATCAGGTATATGTTCTCTGCATCGCCGTTCGCCTTCATTATGGATCCTGCGCTCATGAAAAGCAGCGCCTTATAGAATGTCTGGACTATGAAGAAAAGCATTGCAGCAAGAAATGCGTGAAGCCCTAGAGCCACGAGTATTATGCCAAGGTCTTCCATAGTGGAATATGCGAGTATTTTCTTTATGTGGCGTTCTGCTATTGCATTGGTCGCCCCTATGAACGCTGTGGCTATGCCGAACGCCAGTATCACATAAAGCAGATGGGCTTCGTAGAAAAGAGGCAGAAGCAGCGCAACAAGAAAAACTCCGGCTTTTACCATGGTCGACGAGTGCAGGAACGCAGATACAGGGGTAGGGCCCTCCATCGCGTCTGCAAGCCACTCGTGGAACGGGAATTGCGCAGACTTGGTGAACACGGCCGCCAGTATCAACAGCAATGGGATTTGCATCGCGCCGGTATACGGGCTCGCCATTATCGAGTAGAAATTGAACGTATGGAAGGAATTCCATATGAGCACCATGGCCGACAGCATCGCTATATCTCCGATGAGTATGGTTGTTATCGATTTCCTGGCGGCATACGGCGCTCTTTCCCTATGGTACCAAAAACCTATCAACAGATAGCTCGTTATGCCAAGGAGTTCCCAGGCTATGAACATGGCTATGAAATTGGCGGATATTGCAAAAAGCATCATAGACGCGGCAAAGATGCTGAGCTCGAAGAAAAATCTTGGGCGTTCGCTCGGCACGTCCATGTATCCTATCGAATAAAGCATTATAAAAGGAGTGATAAGCGCGACGATTATCAGGAGTAGGGTGTTGAGGGTATACATCGACAATGCCATATGCACGGTTAGCCCGCCTATTGCAAACCATGTAATTGCATACGCTTGGCCGAATGAATGCACAACCGCGTATGATGCAAGAGCCAACGATGCGATGCTGAATGCAAAAGCGGTCCACCCAGCGGCATGCGAGCGGCCTCGCATGAAAAGGGATACGAACCCTCCCAATACCAGCGGGGCTATTACAATCAACGGGAACATTTTATCAATCCTTCAGTTCTGAGAGCTTGGTTATATCTAGGCTGAACTCGCCCTTTGCCATATACCTGTAGAACGATATGAGCATTATCACTTCGGACGCCGCAACCGCCCAGATAGTGAACAGAAGCGGGAGTATGGCACTGCCGGAATAGTATGTAAAGAACGCGATCGCCACAAGCGATGCGCCTACAAGTATGATTTCTATCGACATGAGCATTATGATAAGGTGCCTGCTGGATGCGATGCCCGCCAAACCTATCGACAACAGGGCGATGCCGAAAATTATTAAGTATTCTATCATGGCTTTCCAATCCTCTTGAACAATATTATGGAGCCGAACGCGGCGGCGAAAATCATTATGGCGAGTATGTAGAACAACGGCAGGTATAGGGATATGGAATCGGATATGCCGCTTCCGGAAAACGCATTTGGATGCCCTTGGGAAAATTGCAGTGCATGCATAGGGTATGCGATTACCGCAAATAATATTATCGATGCGACCGCAAGCTTTGCTACATTGGTATGGGTGAACTCTGAATAGCTTGTAGACGCAACGCCTATCACGATATACGTCGTAATGCCCCCTATCAGTATGAAAAGCTGTATTATTGCCAGAAGCGGCTGCCCGAGGATAAGGAACATCAACGAGTTTAATAGAAATACTCCTGCCAGCATTATGCCGATATGCAGAAAATCCTTTAGCACGAATATTGCGGCTATGGAGACCAGCTCAAGCATCGCCATTATCAAAAATTCAAAAAGCATAGCTGCACCATATCATCCTAAATCTTCGGGCCTCTTTATGTATTCCCTTCTGTCGTACGCTTCGAAACTGTAATCCTTTGTCAATATGAGGCATTTTGTCGGGCATACCTCCTCGCACAGCGCACAGAAAAGGCACCTCTCCAGATTGACAAGAGGCATCTTCTTCGTGCCCTTTTCGGTCTCTATGTCGACCATGTCTATAGTCTGGTTGGGACATATCCTCGCGCATGCTGCACAACTTATGCACGTCTTTATGTCAAGTTTATGTATGCCCCTATAATTGTCGGTGAGCTCTTCCCTACGCTCTGGAAATTCCAATGTGGCAGGCTTCGCAAGAAGGCCTTGCCCTACCTTCATAATGCTTTTTCCAATCATTCATACACCGAACACGATAAATATTACATATGCAAGGAATAAATTGATTACAGAAAGCGGCAGCAGGTACGTCCACCCTATTTTGAGCAGCCTGTCTAACCTCATCCTCACGGTAGTAGCCCTTATTATGACTATGAATACCGTGAGCATAACTACTTTTAGCATTAGCCATACGAACGGAGGCAGCACAGGGCCGTTCCATCCGCCAAGAAACAATATGGCTATCAGCAGCGTACCTACGAACATTCTGGTATAATCTAGGAACAGCGCAAGCCCGTAGTATGGTGCGCTCACATCGGTCAACCATCCGGATATCAATTCGTTATCAGCTTCGCGCAGGTCGAATGGAGGCCTTTCCAACTCTGCAAGCATCACTATGAAGAATATGGCGAATCCTATGGGCATCATTAATGCGTACCATATGTGAGACTGTGAACCTACGATGCCCGAAAGACTGAAGCCGCGCGATGCGAGCGCCACCGCGGCTACGACTATCATCAGCGGTATCTCGTAGCTTATCAGCATAACTACTGATCTCTGTGCGCTTATTGAACCGAACTTGTTCCCGCTCGTCCATCCGGCTAGAAAAAGCAGGAGGGGCATAAAAGACAATATCAGAAATACGGCTATAAGCCCGAATGTAGTATTTATCCCCACAAAATACGCATTCATAGGTATGAATGCGAGCGCCAAGACGAAGAGCGCATACACCGTAGGAAGGATTATTGCAAATAAGGGCATGTCGGCTTCATCCGGCACTATGTTCTCTTTTGAAAGCAGTTTAACCACATCTGCCATATTCTGCAGTATTCCGTATTTGCCCACATATGTTGGCCCGTGCCTAGACTGCATCCTTGCCATCATCTTTCGTTCGGCCCAGCCGAACAGGTATACGAAAAGCGCGACCAGTATGAACAGAAGCATCCCGAATATCGCCAGTGAGATAACGATCGACAGCCCGAATGCGAGCGAATGCGGAAGCATCTTTGATAGATATGCGTCGACGATGCTGAAATACTGGCTTATTGAAGGCGAATTTATCTGAAACATCCAACCACATAATTCTCTCAGGTATGTTTATAACTTATTTTATTTATATTTATATAATAAATGTAAAAAGGTGTTGCAATAATAAGCGAGACTGCAAAAGCCATAATCGAAGACGGAAGCATACGCATAAAAGTGAAGCGCGCAGGGATGCTGCAGTACGTGGTTTTCAAGGTGAAGCGCCTTCCCCTAGGCGACAGCGCATACGTAGAGCTCTTTTTAGACAGGATAATCGACATGAGCGAGCTTCAAAGGCTGGCGAATCAGCTCAAGCTCCCGGTAGAAGCCGAGAACGGGAGGGCCTTTCCGGAAGGCATGGGAGCAAAGGATTTCATTGGTGTTTGAACATTTATTATCCCGGCGCGTCATCCAAAGAAGGCATTGGTTGCGTTGAATGTGCCGTTGACTATCCTTGTGACATTTTCATATGTGTAATTCATCTGCATGCTATACACGGTAGTGATGCTTGCAACCGGCACGGGCAGGTTATGGCATGCTACAATGTCATTGGCGCTCGCTCCGCTCGATATTGCCTGATTTATCGTCTGGTTAACTTCTTCTCCATATATGTAGCACGATAGCGTATTTATGCGAATCGCGTGCGGCAGCCTATTCAGTATCTGCATGGACGCATAATCGTCAGAGGTATTAAATGCGAGCGCCTTGCACCCTATCGAAGAATTGCTTATGCTGCACGCATTCCTGAATGCGGGCTGCCACACCACGCTGGATTGGCTTAGGTTCAACGCCTGTATCAGCTTGGCGGCATTGTAATGCGCATCTAGGGCGTTGGTGGAGTTCACGAACGAATACAGCACTGCGGTGTAATCTGCGCCTATCTCTTCCGATCTTATTAATGAATAATTGGCAATCGATGATGCGCTTGCGCCTGTAGGGGAGAGATAGGTAGAGCATACGTTCGTATCTGTTTTATTGTAAGAGTATATCAGGCCGATGCATTTTAGTGTGGAATTGTTTATGCCGCTAAGATTCAACGGAGGCATATTCTTTTTGAGATACGCTGCGAAAGTGCCGAAACTGTTTTGGAACATGCTCATCGCGTATATGCTGTTTGATGCAACGCCGAAGACGTATCCCACGGGGGTTGAATTGGTGTATGTGAAGTTGGCAACGTGTGCGCCGAATATGCGGTCGGCCTTGGAAGCGTTAATTATGGCGTTGGCTTCTGAAGGCAGATACGTTTCGGATATTATGTTCATGCACGTGGCATTATTGGAGCCGTTATAGTAAGCCATCACTTTTGTCCACCCTCCGGAGGTAAGCGCACATATGCTAGTTTGGTTATTGGCCTTTGCATACGTCGCAGCAGCGCCATGCGCAGTAAAATTGTATTCGGGTATATTGAAAGTTGACAGCAGAAGGGCTATCTTGTCGGCCGTCAAGGTTCCCTGTATCCATGCGCCATAGGCTACGCTTCCGTTAGAGTATCTCGCATATACTCCATTCTCTATGTTTATCAGCGGCAAAATGTCCGTGAATACCTTTGAGATTATGCCCTGCGCCGGGGCGAACATGGGCTTAAATCTGCTTGCGTTGTAGGATTCGTATCCCAATGATGAGAACGCCGCACCTTTCGGGAAAAGAGAAAATTCGGTCGTATTGATTATTCCATTATCCGGTATGAACGAATAGAGGTCGGGAGTTTGGGGTGCGATGACCTTTATATCGACCGAATTTGATGCATCTGCCCTATTAGCCACGCTTATAACGTTTGCAGGGTCTATTACGGCAGAGAACTGGTAGGCGCCGTTGGCGTTATAAGTATAATTCTCTTTTATCGACACGTTGGAATTCGCTGGTATCGAGACCTTGTAGAAAGCCAGCTCTGTGCCGTTCAGATAAAACCCGAGCGGGATCGCCTTGGCATAGAAATTGCCTTTATTGTGTGCGGTTATAATGAAATGCGTTGTCTGAAATGGATATGTCGCGTTCGATGCGCTGGAATTCAGCGCGATTATGTGCACAGATATATTGTATGAAGACGGCGCTTTGAGCATCAGCGCGGCTATAAAAACTATTAGTGCTATCGCAATCGCTATTATCCCATAGAATATCAAATTTTTAGACACCATTGCATCACCTTCCCTTCAATTCTTTTATGACAGTCGATACCTTGTCTTTTATCGGGTGTATCCCTGATTCGAAGTAGCTCTCCACCCATGCGTCGATATCGTATTTTTCAGACTCCCCAAAGCAGATAAAATAGTATTTGCCTTTTGAATGCGCCAATACGCCGGCATTGGCAAGCTGTAAAAGATGGTATCTCAGGGTTTTTTCGTTTATCGGATCCCACGCTGCGGCGATATAATTGGATAATTCTTCAACGCTCGGGTCTTCTTTTTTTGTGAACTGGAAGTGCAGCATGGCGTCGAGTACGGATATTGCGCTCAGCCTTGATTCTCCGGGATTTATTATGCCCAGGCTTAATGCAAGCCACCTTACCATAGAGCGCCTCGTCTCTACAACCTCTTTGGTGAGCCTGAGGTCCCTTAGGGTTATCTCGCGTTCAATAAGTTTGGCTTCGTTAATCTCCATGTTGGCACGCAATTCATGGTTTACAAGACACATTTAGAGATTAAAGTTTATAAATTACTATCTGCATATAATTAAGAGTGGATTACATGTCTGATTTAAGCGTTAGCGCGAAATTCGCGCCGGAAAAGCTCAAGGCATATGCAAAGAACGAGGCCACAATGGTCATAAGTTTAGGCAATGCAAACAAAAATAACCATTATTGGTGCGAATGCGATGTTAATGTAAAGTCCCCACTTTCCTTGGCGCACGATAGAGAATTGGACACAGGACGGACAAGAATAGGCATCGTCCATCCGGAGAGCACGATAGAGAAGCAGATTAAGATATATACGAGGCCCAATAATTTTCCAGACGATTATGCAATAAAAATAACGGCATATGTGTATGACCAGGACGGGGCCATTTCCGAAAGGATCGAGTTGCCGGTAAAGATAGAATGCGCAGATGAGCCAAAATGACTTGCCTTTTCAATGTTCTATGCTGAAACTTTTAAATGCCCCGTAATCGCCGCCTTTGACATTGGACCTTTCTATTTTGTGGACCTGGGGGCCGTTTTCCTCCGTTATGTCTATAGCCTTTACCAATTTGAGTATCTGCTCCTCTGTACCCTCCGCCAATATCAATACGCTGCCATCCGGCATATTCCTTACGCTTCCTTTAATCCCTAAGGATACTGCGTTCTTCATGACTAGATACCTGTAACCGACGCCCTGTACGAACCCGTGCACTACAAGCATGACCCTCATTATCCCGCCTCGATTATTTGACGGATAAACCTGCAGCGGGGCGCATTCTGCTTCTGGCATTGCTTCTAACGCGGTACTTTTTGCGCATGAAGTCCTGCCCTTCCTTGTTGCCAGATTTTTTGAAGTCCGCGTTTGTCTCAGCCTCTTCGTAGTCGAAGATGGCCCACGTATTATTGTCCAGCGTTTTGCCGCAGAGATCCGGCGATATGATTGAGCGGGGTTTGCAGAGCATGGTCGCAGTTACTATGTTGGGGATTGATTTCCCCGCCTCGGCTAATACCGCATTAAGCGTCTTCCCGGTGTCGGCAATGTCATCGGCAATGAGTACATGCTTATCTTTAGGCCACGACTTGGGTAATGCTTCCATTCCTTCTAGGTGTACCCTATTCGCCATCGTATTTGTTTCCGAATAGAGGCTTGCCCTTATGCCGTATAACCTGCTTACGCCAAGGTAGTCGCTCAGCAAACGCCCGAATACCATGCCTCCGCGCTCGATGTATATTATGGCCTCTGGGGCGCCATATTTTCTGTAAAACGCCAGCGCTATTGCCTTGCTCATGCTTTGCATCTCTTCGAAGCTTATCCTTGCGTACTTTATTTTTTTCGTCCTTGTCACCCGAAATTTTCTTTTATGAATTTCATGCCAGCGTGGTTATTGTCATGCTTGAAACTCCTGTATGTCTCCTCCTTTTCATAATCGAATATTATCCAGCTATCTTTGCCGGCCGGCGCGCCGCAGAAATCTGGCCTGAACGATGAGCCTTCCTTGCACAGCAATGCAACGGTCACGAGCCGCCTAGAAACGGTCAATAGCTTGCTAGATACTGCAGCCATCGTCTTTCCGGTATCTATTATATCATCCACCAGCAGCACGTATCCGTTGTTTTCAGGCATGCTCCTTGGATTGCCGACATATACGCCCTTTGAGGGAAGCCCGTATTCGTTATAGTAGCTGGCCTTGATTCCATACACTTTGCTGACACCCAAATAGTCGCTCAGCAAACGCCCGAATACCATGCCACCCCTTTGCACATATACTATTGCGCCTGGAGCTCCGTGTTTGGATTTTATGGCAGAGGCTATGCTCTTTGCATGCATTCGCATCGCATCAAAATCCATGCGCTTGTATTTTGTCTTCAAACCGCTAAAGCTGAAGAAATCGTTCAAATCGGACGCAGTGAGCAGTATATTGTTCAGCATGCCTATCTTTTTGAGCTCTTTTGAAAGTTTTACCGACTGCGGCGCGACGAGCGACGCCTTGGATAGCAGTGCGTCATCCTCGAAGAGGTTTACGGTGCTGCCGTCGTATATTATGCCGCCCGCATTCATGACTATGGATCGTTTGCAATATTCTGCTACAAGGCGCATGTCGTGCGTTATTACAAATATGGTCTTTCCGTCGCCGTTCATGCCTTTGAGGAGTTCCATTATCTCCTTTGCCATAGTATAGTCTTGGCCGGTAGTCGGTTCGTCGACTATCAGTATTTCAGGTTCCATTGCAAGTACGCTCGCAACCGCAAGTCTTCGCTTTTGCCCCTTTCCTAGGAAGAGAGGGTCTTCCGAAGCCTTGCTTTCTAGGCCTACGTTTTTCAGCGCCTTCTTCACCCTTATATCCATTTCTTTGGTTGGCATAGCCATGTTCTTCAGACCGTATGCCACCTCCGAATATACGCTTCTGTTGAATATTTGATGGTCTGGATTCTGGAATATATAGCCGACTTTGAACGGCATCAGAGCCCTGTTCTTGGCGGCATGCAGGTCCATGCCCATTACGTTTACATTTCCTTTGAACGAGCTCTCTATGCCGCTTATCACTTTAGACAGCGTGCTTTTACCGGAGCCGTTCTGGCCCACCAAGGCTACGAATTCGCCTTTCGCTATCTTAAACGATATGGAATCGAGGGCATGCGTTCCGTCCCCATAGCTGAAATTCAGGTCCTTTACGGATATAAGCTCTCTTGGCGGCTCTCGAATAGCTTCGGCTTCAAGTGGCGATTGGGGTAGCCTTTCGTCTTTTATTTTAAGCAGCCTTGCATGCGCCACGAACGATTCTATAGTCATATATGCCCTGGTTCCCTTGCCCATCCTAACGTCGGCCAGTTCGGGCGCGTATATGCTGTGTTTTTTGACAAGCCGCTTATCGGAATATATCTTTTCAGGGGTGCCGACTGCGGCTATGCGGCCTTTATCCATCACCGCAATCCTGTCGGCAAATCTCTGCATTATTTCGGGGTTGTGCTCAACAAGTATGACGGTAAGCTTGTGCTCCTCCTTTATGCGTTCTATTGCGTCTATAACTTCCATCTTCCCGGCAGGGTCTAAATCGGAGGTAGGCTCGTCGAGTATCAGTATCTTCGGCTGCATCGCTATGAAGCTGGCTATTATAAGCCGCTGCTTCTGGCCTCCGGAAAGCTCTGCCGGATGGATGCGCTCAGAATCTGCATACAGGTCGTACATGCCCACCCTGCGAAGAGCCTCTTTTATCCTTGCGTCTATTTCGGCGGGATGCAACCCCATGAACTGGAGCCCGAGAGAAAGCTCCTGCTTTACGCTCATTGTAAGAAACTGGCTTTCGGGATCCTGCATCACTATGCCGACGGTTGGGGCCATGGTTCCCTTGCCCATTATTATATTCTTGCCGTTTTTCCTGACTACCGCGCTTACGGTATCGCCGAATACTTTTATGCTTCCGTCCATGAACTGCTTTGCGTCCTCATAGGACAAATGCACCTGGTGTGGTATCAATCCGGATATCGCAAAACAAAGGGTAGTCTTTCCTGACCCGCTTGGGCCGGTTATGCCGAAGAACTCGTTCTCCTTTATTTGCAGGTTTATCCCCTTAAGCGCAAATTCGTTTACACTGCCGGTAAATGTAGGATACCTCCAGTAGAATTTATTGACATTTATTGCATCCATCATATCAGCGCATTATCCCCAACATCAGCGTAAGATTGAACATGTATGCTGAAAAAAGCACCGCGACCGACAATGCAATCATCGAAAAATCGTAGTGCGAAAAACCGCTTCCATTCCTGAATTCGGATATGCCTTTGCTCTTGCTGAAGCCCCTTGCTTCTAGTGCAGAACCCATATCTACGGAGCGCTTCAGCATGGCTGCGGTTAAAGGTATCGAAAGCGATGCAAAGTTCCTTGCATTCTTAACGATGTTCTTCCCCGAGCTTATGCTCGAACCCCGCGCGGATTGCGCATGGCGTATGGATTCGAAATCACCCTGCATTATGTGAAACGCACGAAGTATGAACGATGAAAAGAAGACCGCTTTGAACGGAAGCTTAAGCTTGCTGAGTGCGCTTATGACATCGGAATCTCTTGTGGTCATCAGCACAAGGAGGGTAAGGAACGCCAGCGCAGCATATCCGAATACTTTTGTTACGCCTATCTCCAATGAAAGCGTAGTTACGACCAGAGGGATGCCTAATGCCCTTAGGTTCACCAGCACCGCGCTGCCAACCTGGTTGAATACCAGCCACCACAGAAGCATCACGAAAAGCGCAACTATCAATATGGCCAGATAGCTTTTGACAAGATAACGTATGGTCCTTGCATCCGCCATGAAAAGCAGCACGGCCAGAAGCATTATTCCCGCGAATATTATATCTGGAGTGCGTTCGGTTATTAAGTGTATCACAGCAATGGAGACCAGAATCAACACTATGAATTTTGTAAGGGCATTGATGCGTGCAAATACCGAATTTGCCCTTGCATAGAATAGTATGGTGCGTATGTACTTCTTCTCGCCTTTGCGGTTTATCCTGGATTCCGCCTTAGGCTCGGCATGCGTTACTTTGCCATGTTTGCGCACCATTGCTAATCACTGCGTCTATTACGATATCCAGCCCTTCGTAAGAAGGCCGTATCTCTCCACTATCGGAGTCAGGTACTTGCTCATGAAAGGCATCATCAGAAGGACTATCGCGTCCCCCAATATCCACAAACTTGCGCCTAGCCAATAGGCATGCACCGGAACGAAGCCTAATACAGTAAGTATCCATACTCCCCACAGGCCGCCGATAATGTTAGTTATCCCCATGACCCACAATGCGAACCATGCTGCTGATTTCGGTTTAGAGAGTATGTCCCTACCGAATGGATCTACGTTCCGTTTTATCAGATATCCCCTATATAATAGGAATATCAGTATAGCGGGTATGAAATCCCCTATGCTAAAGCCCAATGCAGGCAGTATAGGCAAACCGGTAAGCAATCCTGCACCGACTACGCTCCCGAGGAATGCGCCCATTACGCCCCACATTCCCCACCATAACGTGAAAAGCACGAAGAAGGGATATGCCCAGTACAGGAATCCTATCCCCGGACCCACTACTGGCGTAGCTATAGTGCCGAGCCACGACAGCAGTATCACAACAGCTATCTGCACCGCGTATAAAGCGTATTGAGTTGAAGTTATATTCTTGTTCGGATTCCAGCGCAATCCGTACATCAAAGAAATAGGTCTAGATTTGGCCTTTTCGGCTTTCTTGGCAGCCATTTGCACCCCCGATAATAATTTTGGGGCAAGCTTTAAATCGTTTTCCACGCAGGGTAAAGCTTTTATTGTTTGCCATCAATTTATATGTTTAGTGATGGGATGAATAAAGCTGGAACTTATTTAATAGGAATAATAGTAGTGCTTGCAA
>DAHWIS010000022.1 GCA_027344745.1 Microcaldota archaeon
GCTTTCATACAGCGCAGAATCGTACAATCCATTGGTTATCTTTGCAAGATTGTCCAATATCTCATAATCGCCCTCCACCTTTACAACCTGGGTTAATTTCATTTACCCCACTACTATTGCATGTATTTAGATACAATTAACAAATTTATACGTTTCGCATTCATCCCACGATTGAAAATCGTGGGCTTTCTGCTAAGCATTTTGTAAGATTATCCCAATTTATTCTTCTATACATGGCTTCAAATTTTTCGCCGAGTGCGCATTTGACATTATGCCGTGGTGAGGCTTTGCCCAACAACATGGTCAATGCGAGGGACGTAGTCAAGAGCTTCAGGACTTACGAGAACGGAGGGCTTCCTCGAATCACTTAAAAGAAAGTTAATTAACAACGTATGCTCTGCACTTGAGAGCTCGGGCGGCCTAAGTAGCGGTTGGGACCAGCAGCCAAGCCATCCTATGGATATTGTCAACGAATCATGCGTAATAGCAGGGTACCCGTAACCGAACCTGCAACCACACCTATGACTTTCGCATAGACAACCATTATACATATCAACAAAGTTCACTAACAACATGCCCTAGTTCTATGCTCTGACAACAACGAGCTGGACAACATATCATATTCAATAATGGCAGCCAATACTACTGAAGTCAGAACCACTAAATTCGCAGCAGAATACCGTGCCCTATCTGGAATGTAGAACCCAATACATGAAAATAAACTAATTCTTTCAACCAAGGTCTTACTTGATAATAATTGTCAGTCATGCCTGCATGACATTACGTAAACCTATCTCGAGCCCCGGGACCGTTTTGTAATTGGAGATGGCAGCCGGGTCTATCCATATATATTCGGTGTTTTCGAAATTTAGCTTTATCTCGAAACTGCCTTTAAGGCTTACCGATACCGGGGCTATTATCCATTCAATTCTGCTCCCATCGTCCCTTATGGAGAATTCTTCCCCTTTAAAGGCGCTTGTTATTGCATCAAAACCTATGCCAAGCTCCTCGTCTATCTCTTCTAAAGCCTTTTCTACTGGATCCTTTATCTCGTCAAGATATCCGGATACCACGTCCCACATGAGCTTGTAATGACCGACGGCGCTGCTTCTCTTGAGAAGCAGAAGCCTGCCCTGCCGAAACAGGTATGCGGTAACGACTGGCGCCTTATCTGACCCGTGGAAATCTATCCTCCCATCGGGAAATTTAGGGAGTTTCCAGTAAAGCTCCTCTGCCACCTCCTTGGCCGATATTCTGCCCTGCATATTTGTTTATTGCAAAAAAGCAATATAAATTATGCTGCGTGTCCGTACCTATGGTGGGATCGGATTGGCGATAATGAACCTCGAAAGGATATGGCAAAGGCTAAATCCCTTTTCCTGCCCTTATAAGCCATATCAGGTGATAAAAATGCCAGTGAAAACAGGAGAATACAAAGGATTTCCGACAATAAGCCTGCTGAAGGACGAGCAGGACACGCGCCCGTTTACCTTCGGCCTTGGAAAGGCGAAGCTGATAATGGCGAACATAGAGGAGATAAAGAAATTCGTGGAGAAGAACGAGAAGCAATAAATCCTCTTCGGCAAAGTTAAACGAAAGCGTAACGGCGTTTTAAGCATGAAAAAGGGCAAAGGAAAGAATCGGAAGCAAGCGAAAACGCGAGATTACGCGGTTTTTATGCTGCTGCTGATAATTGCAGCTTCGCTTGCATTCTCTTTTGTTTTATATTCCGGCCCGCAGTCTAATTATGATGATACCGTATACATGAATTTTGCGTTCAGGATCCTTCATGGGACCTTCAACCCAACGGTTTCACCATTCGCTTACGGTTATATAATACCAGCCAGCGTAGCCGCTTCGTTTGCATTGTTCGGAACCGGGCTAATCCAAGCGATAATCCCCGAAGTGCTGGAATTCGTCTTGCTCTTGGCTGTTGTATTCTTTATAGCCAAAACCTACAGTTCAAATTCCGAAAGCCTTATGGCTGCCTTAATGTTCGGCATTTCGCCTTTCGTAATGGGCTATGTAACGCGGGTGCTTCCCGACATGCTAATAGCCCTTTTGGCTGCCGTCTCGATACTCTTCTTTTTGCGAGGAAGTAAAGATAGCAAAACATGGATGTTTCTTGCAGCAGGCTTCTTCGCAGGCGCAACTATATTCGTGAAATTTGAAGCTTTGATGTACTTGCTATTTTTCATAATAGCATCGTTCTTATTCTTGGCATTTTCTAAAAGAATATTAAAAAAAGCCAGAAGAAAATCGAAATGCTTTGTGCACAGCAAAAAATTGGTTTATGCGGCAGTACTGGTTGTCGGCATCTTAATATCCGTTGTATTATATTTCGCACCATTCATGCTCATATCCGGGCATGCGCTATACCCTATAACCATGCTCGACGATTACGGAAATTATCTGACTATATCTGACTTAAGTATGAACATTGGCACTTTGATATCGATGAGCACTCCCTCTTTCAACGTATACGCAAATGCGATATACTATGATTTTTTCATAGGATCCATAATATATTTTGCAATTATGGGGACCGCAATCGCTTTGGCAAAAAGGGATTTGACGAGGCTCTTCGAATCGGTATTGTGTTGGGGCATTTATCTTTCGATGTTCTTTTTCACTGCTTCGTTGTCAAAGTATGAGGTTTTTGCAGTAACTTCGAGATTTATAATATTGATAGCCGCCCCTATGGCGCTTCTCTCGGCATACGCGATAATGCAAATCTACGGGTACCTTAAAAAGCTGAAAAGCTCAAGATTTTCTATTGTAATTACTGTCATAATTGTTATTGCCGTAAGCTTGCTAAATATACCGTCTTACATAATCATCGGGAATGGAAACCATATGAACCTGCAGTCCAACGAGGTATACTATTCTATGGTGGCTAACTCAGTTTCCACAGGCAACAAAAACCTGCTGGTATCTAGCAATACATGGATTGCTCAGAACCTGGCGACCAAATTTTTGAAGATAATCGGGGCTGCACATGGCATAAGCGTTTACCAATACAACCAAAGCACTTGCAACATGCCAGGATCTGCAATTCTTGTTATGAATAATCCAAGCGACCCCACGGAAAACATTTCGGCATACGATGGATGCAACGCCCCAAAGTTACTGAAATACATCCCAAATAACACAATACCGAGCAAAATTTACGAAGAAAACTGAGAGTTTATTGGTTCGATTCTTTGACTGAACTGTTTGCCTGGATAAATACGCAATGCAAGCAAATCATAAATATTTGTGTTGATGGATGACGCTTACGACT
>DAHWIS010000017.1 GCA_027344745.1 Microcaldota archaeon
AAACTTTTATAACCTTTCAAGGAAATATAAAGTGTTTAAAATGGTAAAGCTTATAATATTTGATTTGGGAGGCGTAATCGTATATTATGACGAATCTCAGTATTTTTCATTCCTGTCAAAGAGAACAGGCCTGCCTGCAAATAAAATAAAACAGGTATTTGATCAATTGATTGAAAAATTGGAAAAAGGCAGCTTAAGCACTAGTCAAATGGAAAAATTAGCATCGCAAAAACTTGGCATAAACCCTGCCATATTGGAATGGACTGGCGCATTTGAAAGGTTAGCAAAACCAAACAATGAATTGATTAAAACGATTAGGTTGCTAAGAAAAAGGTACAAAGTTGTCCTTCTAAGCAATATATCCAAAAGCAGATACATTTCAGCATTCAAGAAACTTGTACCTAAAGATTTATTCTACAAAAGATTCGCATCATGTTATATGCATATGAAGAAGCCAGACCCAGTAATATACAAACGTGTTGTAAAATCAATGGGCGTTAAGCCAGAAGATTCGATATTTATTGATAATCTCATTGAAAACGTTGTTGGAGCTAAAAGGGCAGGCATATACGGTGTGCATTTCATTAGCAACAAAAAGCTAATTGCAGATTTGAAGAAATTGGGCGTAATGTGATGTCTGAAATTCAAAATTTTATTGAGAAAGCATTTGCAGGTCGATGGATATCAGGTTCAAATATCAAAGACGCTATATCTGACAGCAAAGCGTTTAATTCAAAAGGAATAAAAACAATAATAAACTATTTGGGTGAGTCATTCATCAACGATTATGAGATAACTGAAGCAGTAGATACATATATGCGACTTATAAGGTACATAACCGAAAACGGAATAAATGCAGACATATCTCTGAAGCCAAGCCAATTAGGTATGTTGAAGGATAAGGAGATGCTGAAATCTAACTATTCTAAAATTGTTGCAGAGGCAAGAAAAGCAAAAATATTCGTATGGCTAGACATGGAAGAGGCTCATTATGTGGATACGACAATACAATTATATTTATCTGAATTGGATGGGGCAGGAGTTGGTATATGTATACAGTCATATCTCAAAAGAAGCGAAGATGACATCAGAAAGATTCTCTTGAAAGGTGCAATAATAAGGCTTGTGAAAGGAGCATATTCATATACTAAAAATAAGAGCTTCAATACCCGCGAATCAGTAACAGCAAATTATTCCAAACTGATGGGCATGCTTTTTTCGCAGGGTGCCGAATTTACCCTAGGTACACATGATGTAAATATGATAAAAGAGGCACAAGCCCTAAATAAGGAATATAAAAGGAACGTCACATACGCCATGCTTAAAGGCATAAACAATAAATATATGCTGGATATCTCAAAATCAGGAAATAAGACTGCAGTATATTTGCCATTTGGCAAAAGATGGATTGCATATTCATATAGAAGGCTTAAAGAAGCAGGGCATATAAAATTAATATTGAAATCTTTGATGAAAAGCCAAAAACTCGAATAAGGTGTCGCAATGGAAGAAAATAATGAAAAGATGAAGCTCACAGCAAAGAAATCGGATAACTTTTCCGACTGGTATACTCAAGTGCTTATAAGCTCAGAATTCATAGATTATAGTGCAGTTTCCGGCATGATAGTCTACCGACCAGATTCATATTTCATATGGGACCGACTCAGGGGCTTTATAGACAAGATGTTTTTTGCCACAGGTATAAAAGATGCATATTTTCCACTTTTTATACCAGAACGCTTTTTGGAAATGGAAAAGGAGCACGTCGAAGGATTCTCTCCAGAAGTTGCATGGGTCACCCATGCAGGAAATACAGAACTCAGCGAAAGGCTTGCCGTAAGGCCTACATCAGAAACCATAATGTATGACAGCTATGCTAAGTGGATAAGGTCGTGGAGGGATTTGCCGCTAAGGCTTAACCAATGGAACAACGTAGTGAGGTGGGAGTTTAAACATCCGACCCCATTCCTGAGATCCCGCGAGTTTTTATGGAATGAAGGGCATACTGCATTTGCTACAAAAGAAGAAGCAGACTTGGAGAGGGATGTAATACTTGGCATATATGCGTCTGCCCTAAAGGATTATCTTGCACTTCCTGGAATCCCTGGTCAAAAAACAGAAAAAGAGAAATTTGCAGGTGCTGAGGCGAGCTACAGCATAGAGCTTTTAATGCCTGATGGGTGGGCGATACAAGGCCCGGATTTCCATTCTGATGGCCAGAAATTTTCAAAAGTCTTCGGGATAAAATTTCTTGACAAGGATAACATCTCAAAATATGTGTATCAAAATACATTTGCAATATCAACAAGAGTATTGGGCACCATGGTGGCTACTCATGGGGACAATAAAGGCTTAGTACTGCCTCCTAAATTAGCTATGATACAGGTAGTGATTGTACCTATATATAAAGGCAATAACAAGGATTCAATATTAGAGTATTCAAGGAAAATAGCAGGGTTAATTGGCGATGCACGTACATATCTAGATGATACTGATGCATACTCGCCAGGCTGGAAATTCAACGAATGGGAACTCAAGGGCGTGCCGATTAGGTTAGAAATCGGGGACCGAGAAATGAATTCGGATTCGGTAGTTATTTTCAGAAGGGACACGCTGCAAAAAAATGTAGTAAAATCCACTGATTTGAACACGGAAATAAAGCAGACCCTTAATTCAATACATGAAAATCTTTACCAGAAAGCAGAAAGTGCGATGAAGGCATCTATCCACCCTGCAGACACATACGAAGAATTGAAAAACGTAATAAAAACAGGAGGATTTTCGCAATCCCCGTGGTGCGGATCAATGGAGTGTGAAGACAAGATAAAAGAAGAAACTGGTGCAAAAGCAACAAACATGCCTTTTGATGCACAATCTGGCATCAAAAATAAAAAATGCATCTATTGCGGGAAGGAAGCGAAGCACATAGTCAATTTTGCAAAGTCATACTGATAAAAACCTTTCCACCCTAACCCTTAATTAAGCGTGCAGCCCCGTCATCTAGTGGCCAAGGATAGCGGGCTTTGGACCCGTTTACGCCGGTTCGAATCCGACCGGGGCTATGCATAGTGGGATGAAACTTGCATGGTGTTCTTTCATGATAGAATGGTATTATCTATTGCTTGCATCATCGATACTGATGGGTGCGTCTACCATAATAGAAAAATATACGCTGAAAGATGAGCACGCTTCGGCGTACAGTTCAGGATTCGCAATAATAACTGCATTGCTCGCATTGATATTTTTGCCTTTCGCCAATTTTTCAATCAAACTATTTGAAATTCCATTATTATATTTAATAGGCCTTATATCTACTGCTACCTACCTTTTTACTGCAAGGATTTTCAAGCATGGCAATATCTCAGTAGCATCGCCAATATTCAGTTCGCTTCCAGTGCTATTCATAGTTCTAATGTCGGCAATCTTCCTTAAAGAATATCTAAAACCTGTCCAGTACATAATCATAGCAATCCTAATA
>DAHWIS010000027.1 GCA_027344745.1 Microcaldota archaeon
GAAACTTTTAAAAGAAGTTTCATCAAAACAGCAGGAGGCCGCGGGTGCGATTCCCGCCGAGTCCACATTTTCCTCAAAGCAGTCTCTTCCATCGAAAATCGCGGTGACAGAGTTTGGGTGCGGAGACCGCGATGAGATGTAAACCATAAAAGTTTTACGTACGAAAACGGCACCAAAACCGCATACGGGCATCTACTTCTCATTCAAGCTCACTATAATGAGTCGCCGCGACGATGAGTTCACAAAACTTCTTAGGAAGAAGTTTATTTAATATGGATTACTTAGTTTGCCTAGGTCCGCCGAGATCTTATATTTTTTTACAAAATTAAGTACAGAGCTGGAAGTGTGCTTATCATATGCCTTCAGGTATTTGTGCACCTTTTTGATTTCTATGAACCGCAAAAGTTTGTCATAGTTCTGAAGCGACAGCCTTACTTTGTAATAGAAGAGGTCTATCAGCGTCTTCTCTGGATCCGAAACCGGCAGCTTTAACGCACCGTAATTTATTATATCAAACCCAAAAAAGTATCTTGTTGGTATGTGATGCACAAATATCACATCTTTTGAATCACCAAATATTGGCGTGCGGTTTGAACGCACCTTTTTTATTGTAATTATTTCTGGTCTAGAATTCTGCGTCCAGAGCTCCCTTAAGGTTAGTGCAGATAATAGCCCATAATAGAAAGGTGCATATGCGAAGCCAGATACCATATCATTCTTTTTAAAAGTGTATACTCCTTTTTTCAATGCATACAAGCTGCCATTACTTTTCATGTACGATAAAATCCTCGTAAGATTTGATGGTTTTATCCTCTTGCCGCTGAAGTGTAATATAAGGTCTCTGTATGTGAAAACGGGATAGTCTGAAAAATGATTTTTGATTTCGTTAACTATTGTCATTTACCCACTCCCTAATCCTCTTTATCATTAATTCAAACGAAGGTGGCAGACCTGTTATTATCATATGGTCCAGACTTGAGATATCTGAAGGAGGCTTATTCCCTATCTTGGCAACTAACTCTCTTATTTTTTTAACAGTTTTAGGATTAGCCTTTTTTATTAGCGAGACCAGATACCACATGTCGTATAGGTCATGAGCCTCTGGGTGCTTGAAGCCACCCTCATTATTAAGCTTGTCTTCGTATGCTGTTATTTTCTCTTCCAATAGTTCCGCTGGGCTTAGGGACAGTACCACAATCTTGCTCCCATCAATCTTTGAATAATCGGTGTGGATACCTTTCTTGTACTTAAAATTTATATCAATCTTCATTTTTGTGCCAGCTAATTCAACAACAAAATGCATCGTGTCGTTTGACTTGCTGTATCCCTTTTCCTTCACTGCAAATTCATTGTCTTGCAGAAACTTCGAAACCGCCCGATACTCTTGCATCTTTTCCGCAGACGTTTTTGCTTCCATATAGAAATCAAGATCCCTTGAGAATCTATTTCCAGAATAGCAACGCCATATCGCCGTGCCGCCATGGAACACGAGATTTGTATATCTGCCGTATAATATCTCCATTAGCATATCTTCAAGTTTTGCTTTGTCTACCTGTATCGGATCCCTTAAGTCCATAATAATCACAACTACACTTTATTACATATTTATGTAATAATATACATTTATATATTTATGCACTAGGGTGAATCTTTTGCAGATTACCCGTTTGTGGAACCCTTTTACGAAAAGCTTTACCAAAAAGTCTGGATGTGCGACCTTTTTGGAAATGTTTGACGAAAACACTTACTCAACGATGGACCCGCGGGTGCGAATACGAAGAATCCCCATTTTCTTTATGGAAATATGAAGAAGTAGTTCCCTATGCTCATTTTTCAATAGCAGCTTCATCAAAGCTAGTATTACTTATAATTTTGTCGTGTTTTAATGAGTAATATTCATTGATTGATAAAACAGGTACGTCTATCAGGAAGTGCCTACCTGCAAGGCTGTCCATGGCTCTTCTTTCCAATTGCAGCGATGCTGATCCGGAGACTACAAAGCGGACATTTGGAAATGCGTCATAGACTAATTTAATCTGAGACGCCCAATTAGGCAACATCTGAATTTCGTCAAGAAATAAATATATTTTTTCTTCCTTCCAATTAAAACCAGTAATCTTTTGATACGCATTAAGTATTGATGTTACCTCCGCGGCGCCGTAATCAAATGCGAAGTAAATAATATTCTGAGGATTGACCTGTTTTAGCAGCCTATCGATAATTTGGTACATTATTGTGGTTTTGCCTACTCTGCGCAAGCCGGTGAGTATAACTACTTCTTTATATTTTTCGAGCAATTTGTTTGCTTCTTCAAATATGGGCCGTTTGTATCTTTTAGCTAATTCTGTTTTTACCTTACCTGATTTCCACCAATCATTAAGGAGCCTAAGCGCTTCATCTATTTCCATATTAGTACGTTATAGGAACGAATATAAACATTCGAGTAACTAAAGCGTGTGAGATTTCCCGCTCACTTTGTTTAAATTTACGGTCATATGATTGGTTATCCGATGCTCAATATGTCTCACAAAATAGGGTATTATAATAGATTCGTGAAAGGCCTAAAATGCTCATTTCAAGCGCGCTTTGAATTGATCTTCAGTGAGATTGGTTTTGAGTTCCCCTGCCCTGTACGCTCTGTCGTTTAGTAGTATGTTGAAACTCATCCCATTTTTTGCATCGAACGCTATGTTTCTGGTCTCACCCCCGAATAGATCAACTTCATAAACCTTGAGCTTATACCTTTCGATCATCTCCAGGAGTCTGCCTGCCAATATGGGGCTCTCATTGCCCTGCATACCCAATAACCGGACCTCAAAATTCGGTTTTTTGAACCTTTTGACGAAATCGTCAAGTTTTTTTCCGATGTCCTCTTCCGATCTGAATATGCGCGCACAGAACAAACTCATGCTGTTGACTTCATATATGCTGAAAAGCAGGTCGTATGTGACGTTCATGGCAGATATGTATCTTTTGCCTATTTCGTTGTGGTCCATTATCGTGTTGCTCTCATCAATGTTCAGGTAATCTGTGCTTTCATCTGCATCAAGTTTGGATTTAGAAATGTGCGCCCTGTCCTTAAAAGACAGGGAAAACTGCTTTGAATTGAAGCCGTCTGCTTTGAAAGCGTCAAAAAGTATTAGTTCGAAACTCACCGAGCCACCGCATAAAGTATATAAATATTGCAGTATATAATGTTAATATATATTTCTAGGCAATCTACGATTTATAGCGAACTATAAAGATAAATGGATTAAAAGGCAATATCTTTATGCCTTTATGTTTCAAAATGAAAATCGAACGAGTGAATAGATGGACTTCGAAGCTATTAAAAACAACGAGAAGACATTCGAATTCTCGATAAGTGGCATTACATCCAGCTATGCAAACGCCCTGAGGAGAACAGCCATAAGTGCTGTAAAGACGTTTGCAATAGATTCTATAACGGTATATGAAAATTCAAGTGCAATATTCGATGAGTACGTGGCCCACAGGATTGGGCTTATACCTTTGGTGTCACCCTCAAAAGGATATTCGGACACCGATGAGATATTGTTCACATTAGATGCAACCGGACCTATAACGGTATACTCGCGCGATATGGAGACGTCGGACAATGAAGTCAAGGTGGCCTCTCCGAACATACCAATAATAAAGCTGGGCAAGGACCAGCGCCTCAGGGTCGATGGCAAGGCCGTACTTAATGCTGCGATGAAGCATGCAAAATTCCAGCCTGGGGTAGTTACATACGAGCAGACTGGCGATGAATCTTTTAAATTTTACGTTGAATCTTTTGGCCAGATGCCACCCAAGGAAATCATTAATAAAGCTTGCGATATAATAAAAGAGGAAGTAAGCTCTATATCGAAAGCGCTGAAAAAGGCCAAATGACGGTGCGGGGGTGGCAGAGCTTGGCCAAATGCGCAGGACTGAGGACAAATTTTATGCAAAATAAGGTTTGTTGGAACTCCTGTGTCTTTAGTGACTGCGTGAGTTCAAATCTCACCCCCCGCAATGATGTGGTGAAAGTATGAAGATTAATGTTGAAAGAACGGACATAAAGTCGTGGCTTGATATCTTGAAAGAGGCATCGAGAGGCAATCATTATGCTGCATTGTACAAGCGTTTGCATAAGCTGGTAGCTGTGCCCAGACGCAGAAGGGTATCTGTGAACGTATACAAAATAAACAAGTACTCGAAGGACGGCGATAATGTGATAGTCCCCGGAAAGGTACTTTCAATAGGGAAGTTGGATCATAAGGTGAACATCGCAGCCATAGAATTTTCCGAGGGCGCTATTGCGCGCATAAAGGAATCCAACAGCAAAATCATGAAGTTGGACGATATTATAAAGCTTAACAAAATAAACGTAATAAGGTAAGCAAATGAAGGCAATTCCGGATGATGTTAAAAAATACGAAGTCGTAGATGCAAAGGGAGCCGTTCTGGGGCGTATGGCAAGTCTTGTCGCCAAGCACCTATTACAAGGCAAATATGTTGCCGTAGTGAACGCCGACAGCGCCATAATAAGCGGCAACAAAAGTTCCATTAAAGGCAAATATGCGGTAAGGCTGAATCTGCAGGAGAAAGAGAATCCTGAACACTCACCATACTGGCCGAGAAGGTCGGATATGCTTGTCAAAAGAATAATAAGGGGAATGCTGCCATACAGAAGCGCTCATGGCAAGGACGCATACGAGAGGCTTAGGGTGTACATAAGCACTCCTGACGAATTCAAGGACGTCAAAAGGTTGGACGTAGAGAAGAAGGACCCAAGCAAAATGTACTCGAATTATACTACTATTGCAGAGCTGTCAAAGCTCTTAGGTTACGAGAAGAAAATGTGATATTTATGGAAGAAAGCAAAATTCAGACGGCCCCGCAAGCAGAAGCTCCGAAGGCAATGGAGGTGCAGCCAAAGCAAACCAATGCACAAACCAATGCAGCATCTGCAGATAAACCAAAGCCCGCAAGGAGGGCATCAAAGAAAGTTTCATCAAAGCCGAATAATAGCTCAAGCATAGTAAAAGCAAAAAGGAAAGCGAGCATAGCGAGGGCGTCAATAAAGGCGGGAAGCGGCATAATAAGGATAAACTCAAAAGCGATAGAGGTAATAGAACCCATAGAGCTAAGGGAAGAAATGCTTAAACCTTTATATGTGTCAGAACTAACCAGAAAGGTGGCACAGTCCGCCGACATAAAGATAAATGTCAAAGGAGGCGGCATAAGCTCGCAGGCGCAGGCTGTAAGCAGTGTCATAGCCAAAGCAATGGTGGCTTTTTCGGATACCGATACCATAAGAAAAGAGATAATGAAATACGACAGGAACTTGCTCATAGACGACGTCAGGCGTGTCGAGCCCAAGAAATTCCTTGGCACAAAGGCAAGAGCCAGATTCCAGACCTCATATAGATGATGTTAAAAGTGATTTGAATGATGATGCCTGTTAGATGTTTTACGTGTGGTGCTGTTGTCGCAGATCATTGGGTAGAATACGACAAAAGAGTAAATCAAAACCATGAAGACGCTGCAAAAGTGCTCGATGAGATGGGGTTTAAGAGATACTGCTGCAGGAGAATGTTCCTAAGCAACATGGAATTGATAGACGAATTCATAGAAAATGGGAGAAAATAAAAGACTGAATGCATAATGGTTATTTACGGGGCCGTCTGCTAGCCTGGTAGGCTTCCAGCTTGGGGTGCTGGCGACCCGAGGTAAAACAACGGGAATTCAAAAGTATCCTGAAAATCTCGGCGGCCCCAAAGGTGTTTAAAATGACAGAAGAAGAATTTATAGCAAACCAAAACGATTATCTAGAAGCTGGCATACATATCGCCACAAAGATGAAAAGCTCCGGCATGGGAAGATTCGTATATAAAATAAGGGAGGACGGCCTTTACCTGCTAGACCTCAAAACGATAGATTCAAGGATAAGCATCGCAGCCAACATGCTTTCGATGTATGATCCAAAGGACATAGTGGTTACAGCATCAAGGATATATGCGATAGCCGCAGCGCAGAAATTCGCAGAAATAATCAATGCAGTATTCATACCTGGAAGAGTAACCCCGGGGATATTCACCAATCCATACAGAAAGGATTATATCGAGCCAAAGCTGCTTTTCATAAGTGATTCAAGGAACGAAAAACAGGCCATAAAGGAAGCGAGCAAAGTTGGCATACCTATAATAGCATTGAGCGATACGGATAATTTGACAAAATACCTGGATATGATAATTCCGTCAAACAATAGAGGTAGGAAATCCCTTGCCTTCATATACTATCTACTTGCAAGGGAGGTCCTTAAAAAGCGCGGCGTTATAAATAGCAATGAAGAGTTCAAGTATGGCGTAAGCGATTTTGAAGCTAAGGTTGAATCAAGGGCTATGCCGAGCCAGTCTAAGGAATAAACATATGCAAGCGCTGCGGCATTTTTATATTTTTGCAAATCCCGCCAAATGTTCCGGTGCATCCACTCAAGTGTCGGTGCACCTGCTTAACATAGCAATTATGCGATAGAATCGACGGGGGTGTCGGCATGCTCTGCCTTCTCCTTCCTATCTGCTTTCTGTCGTTCCTTGACGTATTCCTCGTGTACATCTATTTTGTCAAGTTCCTTAAGATAGGTAAATAGAGATGCAAGCATGCTTGTCTTGTTAACAAAATAGTCTGCATCCTTTTTCACTGCGCTATCAAAATATATATCAACATTACTATCGTGCGTCTCAATCTTGCTTGGCTTTACATCATATGTCCTGCAAAGCGCATCGATCCTATCTTTTTTATCCTGTAGTGTTCTCAATATCCTTACTTTATATTTTATCTCCTTTCCTGCATCCGGATGGTTTGCATCGACTACGACCCTACCGGACCCTACGCTCCTTACTGTAGCAGTCACATTATCGATGTTTATCCTCATGCCCGGCGCAGGATTTATGTTATGCGCCCTAAATTCAGATAGCGGCATCACACGCACAAGGTCTTCTACCCTATTACCGAATGCATCTTCGGGCTTTAGTGTAAACTCCTTTTCTTTGCCAACCTCCATGCTCTTGAGCTCTTTCTCAAGCCCCTTCACAACGGCATTTGCCCCGAGGACAACAAGTGCAGGTCCATATTTTATCTCCTTGTTGTATATATCTGCTTCTTTTGCAACCTTTTCATCCGTCGTAGCAATTACTGCATCATCCTGCGCATTGCGTGCTGTGTACTCTACCTCTAGAAAATCTCCATCATTAAAAGACATTTTATTACCTTAGTTTGTTTTTAAGATTAATATCTACGCCATACCTATAAAAAACTTTCAATGTCCTAAGGTATTTAATATATATTTAATGCAATATAATTAAAGGAATGGCACTCATTTATCGGATCTTTAGGCAGCAATATATTTTCGGGTCAGCGCCCTAAAATCAAAGATATATGGATATAATGGGATATGATGGTATCTGAAAATAAAAAGAAAAAAATCATGTTCATAGGCTCCATGATAGTGGCACTAATGTTCATATCGTCATATGCCTCTTTCGGGAATAATAACATATCGACATCGACAACTACCGTACAAAAGACTAACGGACCGGAATACTATGTCTCTGGAAAAGTGAACGCCACCGTAATCGGGTATTCTCAAAATGCATTGCTGAAAGTATCCAATAATTCGTCTTCAATACAGAAAGGTATAGTTTCTATACTATCAAAAATGGAGGCAAACGGCTCGATATCCAACTATGCCCAAACTACTGTAGGCTACGATATAGTGACAGGCACTATGAATGCATACGCATTGCAACATTATTTTTCCAATTCCTATGGCATATCAAACGTTTCGGTATCCTCGAAAAGCACGGTTAGGCTGCCGTCTGCCACAACCCTTTACTACTACGGAACATCAATAAGGGTGCCGGTAGGGGGCACATACAATATAACGATCCTACCGCTTATCGCGAACGGATCCGTAGTCGCGCTTAATGTGCATGCCATAGTAAACCGTACCGGTGCGATCAATGGTGCAATACAGTTGACAACCATAGGGTCGTAATATGCCCACTAAAGAAGACATAATACTCAAGTATGCAGTCAAAAATGCAATGGATTACGGGGTAGCGGATGTCGGAAGCGTCTTTAGCAAAGCAATACACGAATTTCCTGATTCTAAATCCGATATGAAGGGGCTAAAATCGTTAGTCGAATCAA
>DAHWIS010000030.1 GCA_027344745.1 Microcaldota archaeon
TGACCAGTTTCACCATCGCATATGTAGCGATGCGCTGGAATATCCTTCGGCTTTCCTTTACTGCATCTATTATGACCTCAATGCCGTTCTTCGTGAGCACCAACGATGCCGCAACCTTGGCGACATCCGTAGCACTCGATACGGCTATTCCCACTTCGGCCTGCTTCAACGCGGGGGCGTCGTTAACGCCATCGCCTGTCATCCCGACAATATGGCCACTTTTTTGCAATGCTTTTACTATGGTATATTTGTCTTCTGGGTATACGTCGGCGAACCCGCCGGCTTTTATTATGCGCCTGGAGAACATGCTTTCGTCACTATTGTCTTTTGCACGTATGTCTATTATTTTGCCGTGCAGATCCACTTCGCGCGCTATCTCGTTGGCAACGGCGATGTTGTCTCCTGTAATCATCTTAACTGACACCCCCAATGCATTTAGTTCGTCAATTAGCTCCTTTGCATCTGGGCGCGGTCTATCGTAGAGCGCTAAAAGGCCTATGAATGTCCATTTTCCGTTGGGCGATTTGTTTACGGCTATTGCTAAAGTCCTAAAACCCTGAGATGCGAATTTTTCGACCTCTGCCTGCAGCTTGGAATGCGTTTTCCCATCCATTGCACATTTTTCCATAATGACATGCGCAGCGCCTTTAGTCACGTAATAACGCTTTTTTCCGGAGCTTATCAGGGCTTCGGTCCTTTTCGATGACGGATCGAAGGGTATAAAACTAAGCTGCTTACCGGTCTTTATCCCCATCGGCCTTATGTAGTTTATTATGGCGTTGTCTATAGGATCGTTGTCTTCCAGCCTAGAAGCATCCGAAGCAAATCCCAGCACCTCGTTGTTCTTGTACTTCAATGAGAATATTTCTTTTACCGATATCTCGTTCTTTGTTATGGTTCCGGTCTTATCCATGCATATGACGTTCATGTTGGACGTATCCTCTATAGCTTCGAGCTTGGTCACCAGCACGGATTTCTTCGCCAGCCTTTCCGTGCCTAGCGCCATGGAAACGGTAAACGCCGCAGATAGCGCAACGGGCACCGACGCTATGAACATGACAAGCAGAAACGGGAGCAGTATTGCTATGCTTTCATGCACTGCGATAACGCCATAGGCAAACATTATAGCTATTACAATGATATCTCCGATCACCAGATATTTCACTATGTTCATTATTGCAGCTTCGAGATGTGATTTGGGCTTGGCAATCTCGACAAGCTTGGCGGTCCTGCCATAGAACGTATTGTAGCCCGTGCCTATTACTATGCCTGTGCCCTCCCCCTTCTTTACGGTCGACCCGCTGTATGCCAATTCACCTTGATGCTTTTGGACCGGCAGCGCCTCCCCGGTCAGTATTGCCTCGTCTATCTGCAGCATGTCGGCATCAATCAGCTTCAGGTCCGCAGGTATTATTTCTCCAAGCTTGAAATGCACTATGTCGCCAGGTACGATGAGGCGCGACTGCAATTGCACCATCTTCCCGGAGCGCTTGACATTGGATACCTTCGCAAGCATTGCCTTTAGTGCGTCTACCGACCGGTCAGCCCGATATTCCTCGAAAAATCCTATTAATGCATTGAATACCAGCAGTGCCAGCATTATGTAAAAATCGTCGTAGTGCTTGAGCAGGAGCGATATTATTACTATGACCCAAAGCAGAAGCTGAACGGAGCCATAAAATTTTTTCACGAAAAGCAAATAGTAGTTTCTGCGCTCTCCGATTATCTCGTTGTATCCATATTTTTCCAGACGCGCGGATGCTTCTTTTTCGGAAAGCCCGTTTTTTCCCGACGAGAGTTTCTTAATCGTATCATCAATATTGTAATCCTTGAATGTGTCATCCATGTATTTTACTTATGGAATTAACATATAAAAGGGTAAACCTGTCATGTCGTCCTGATCTTTCCAAATGCTCTGACTCTGCTGCGCCTTGGTATGCTTATATGCACCCCTGAAAACATCTCCCTGTACAACGAGTGCCTCATAACATAGTATATTGCACTTGCAGCGATTATGCCAAAGGCTATAGCCAACCCGTATAGCCGTATGTAAGAGAGTATCAGCAATATGCTTATGATGCCGAATATGGGTACCGCACCAAAATACTTCTTTTCTCTCAGATGGACAGGATCAATTTTGGGATTTATTGCCGCAGCTTTCGAGAGCCTGCGCCATAGGTTGAATGCGGCTATGTTTATTATGAAATAGGATATCAGTATGGACGCATTGGCCGCCTCCACTATGTTCCCAAACGAGACCAAAAGTATAAACACTATGCCCAAAAATGACGATAGGAGTATGGAGTTTATAGGGGTGGAAAACCTGTCAAGGCTGGAAAGCATTTTGGGCAATTCGAGATCCCTTCCCATTGCGTAGAAGACGCGCGATGCGCCTAGCACGCCGGTGAGCATGACACCTGCAGTTGCGGTTATGCCGCCCAAGGATATTATCAAGTCCAATATGCGGCTATGTATTACGGCTACAGCGGTAGAAAGCGGAGCAGACGACGAGGCAAGGCTCGCATATGGGACAAGGCCAAGAGCCACCATGGCTACAGCGATATACAATACCGTTGATATAGCTATCGATATTATTATCGCTTTTGGTATGGTTTTTTCGGGATCCATCACTTCATCGCTTACGGTTGTAACCCTAGAAAATCCCGTAAATGCAAAAAAGATCAGCGCAGCCCCGGTAAGCAGCCCGTTTGTGCCGTAGGGGAGTACATATGCGAGATTTGACGGCTTGAAATAAAACATGCCGGCTATGACAAATATCGCCAGTATGAATATATTTATTACTACAAGCCCGGTTATCGTCTTAGCGGAATTCTTTATCCCGAATATATTGATCGCCATGAATACCAGTATGGAAGCTATTGCAAAATATGGGAGGGGTATCGATGCATGGGCGAGCACATTCACATAGCTTCCAAGGCTGAGCGACACTGCAGCTATGGCTATTATATTGCCGAATGTCCATGTCAATCCAGCTATTACCCCGGCCGATGGCATCAGTGCTTCGCGGGCATACTCGTATGCGCCGCCTTCCTTTGCCACGTGGCTTGCAATTTCGGAAAAACTTAATCCGGTAAAAATCGCTACGACTGCAGATATAAGAATCGAAAATATTATGGCTGGGCCGGCTGCGCCTATGGCAATACCTATTATGACAAATATGCCGGCCCCTATTATGGCGCCGAGGTTTATCATTATCGCATCGGTCAACGTTATAGTGCGCTTAAGCTCGTACATTTTGCAACTACCCTATTTTAGTACCTTTGACCAACTTTATGTCTCCGTCAACCGACAGCAATTGTACCCCCTTTTCGGTCAATGCGCCCATGACCAGAACTTCTGATATAAAATTGGCAATTTGTCGCGGTTTTAGATTCACTACAGCAATGATTTTTCTGCCCAGCAGCTCGGCTTTATGATAATTCAATATCTGTGCGGAAGACCTTTTTACTCCTATCTGCTCGCCGAAATCTATCTTTAACCTGTATGCAGGTTTTTTAGCGTCTGGAAATTCGTCTACTTCTATTATTATCCCTACACGCATATCGAGTTTCTGAAAATCTTCAATCTCGATGTCCAATAGCTCACCAATATACCAATTTAAAAAGAATCCTTTTATATATTGCAACATAATAATTTACTTGCATTTACCATAAATATGCAGGTTTGCACTGATGCGGTACGTCCCACATTTTTAATCTAGGAGATACCATGCAAGAACTTTATATACCAAAGGAAAGGCTCGCCATCTTGAAAGAGAAAAAAGCCATAGTTTCCAGGCTTGAAAAAACACTTAAATGCAAGATCAGCGTAGATGTACATGGAAGCATAGTTATAGAGGGTACGCCATTCGAAGAATATCAGGCCAGAAACGTGCTTTATGCATTCGGTCGCGGATTCGACATGAAATTCGCCGAACTTCTGTTGGGCGACGACTATTACTTTTCCTATTTGGATATAAATGATTATGTGAACAGCAAGAACAGGATAAGGACCGTAAAGTCCAGGTTGATAGGCAGCGAGGGGAGAGCGAAGAGGTATATCGAGGAGGTGAGCGCGGCAAAGGTGAGCGTGTACGGCGACACGGTAAGCTTCATCGGCACCATAGAGCAGGTTAAAGAGGCCACTACTGCAGCCAGGACCATAATCGAGGGCGGTTCACATAGGCTTGCATACAGAAAGATGGAAGCAGCGCACAGGAAGAACAACAATGATATGTTCGTGTGATTTCATGGCCGATGCAAAGAAAGCGGATGAGATGTTTAAGGAATTCAAGGAGCATTCGATTGCTGAATTCTTCAAGAAGAACAAACAGATGCTCGGATACGCAGGGATGGTGAGGTCTCTCGTGACTGTAGTCCACGAGTATGTGACGAATTCCCTAGACGCATGCGAGGAAGCGGGAATACTTCCCTCCATAAGCATAGAGATAAGCAGCATCGGGGAGAACAGGTATGGTGTCAGAGTTGCGGATAATGGACCCGGGATACCTAAGAAATATGTAGGAAAAGCTTTGGCAACAATACTTGCCGGGACAAAGTTCCACAGGTACATGCAGCA
>DAHWIS010000033.1 GCA_027344745.1 Microcaldota archaeon
GTATATGTCAACGTCTTCCGAAAACCTGTTTCCGTTGTAGCATCTCCAGATGGCAGTGTCGCCATGGAATATTATGCCAGGCTCAACCTCGACTAAGGCTTCCACTATGGCATCCTGCAGCCTTGCGAGCGCTACTTGGCCGGAATTGTTGAGTTTTACCTCTATAGGTTCCTGCATTCAATTACCTAAATTATATTAAAATATAAGTTAGGTAAAATATAAATCTGTTTCGTTCCGCACGACTTTTGTCCCAAAGTCGGTCGCAGAGAAGGTTATTCGTAAGGCAAGAATACCACGACTTTTAAGTCGTGGATGAATTGCACACTGCGATCCGATAAATACTACTTCCTTTCTTGTGATATTCCGTTAATGGCAGAGTGCCGCAAATCTAGCGCGGCACCGTGACTGCCAGAAACGTGATCACATGAATAGCCTAGCGAATGCAAAATATAAAGAACCATCTGCCAACGACGTTGGCCATCAGTACAACTTCCAACACCTTGTGTTGGTTACGAAATACAGGTACAAAATGTTTAAGAATCCGAAGACCGTTGGGATAATGCTGACACGCTTTATTACGCAGTGGAAAGACATTGGGGTAAAGAAGAGAAACAACGCTTGGGGAAAAGACGTTTAGTGCATCATGGCGTATCCGGTGAGCCTCCATCGCTGGCCCATGTTGCGCATTACCGCCATCTTTATGCCCTGTTCGGCGCATATGGGATGCCTAAGGTCGAGCTCCAGCTTGCTTTTCTTCGCCTTTTTTATGTAGCCGACAACGGTAAGGGTGCCAACGCTCAGCAATAACGGTTCGTTTTCTGCAAATCCTTTTTCCTGAATGTCCTGCCTGTTGAGCGAGTGGTATGCTACGCTCATCGAGGTTATAACGTCGGGCAGCTTTCCGGGATATCCGACTACGTTTCCTACAAGTCCGTCTGCCTTTGTGAAATAGGGGTCTATCTCGGTAGAGATTCCTATCAACCCGCCCGGAAGCGCTTTTTCAAGCTTGTCCGTGCCGTTGCTTATCTCGGTTATTATTGTTGTGGCTGGCTTGTAGGTCTCCTTCTTTGAATTTGATTCAAGCTTTATGCCCGGGCGTATCTCTATTTCGTCTCCTACCTTGAAGCTGCCTCTTACAAGCGTGCCTCCGATTACGCCTCCCCTCATCTCTCCTACTACCGCTCCCGGCCTATTGATGTCAAAAGAGCGCGCGACATACATCAACGGGTCCGCGTTTGGGTCTATCTCTGGCTTCTCCATCTTCACTATCATCGAGAGCAGGACGTCTATATTGATGTTTCTGTTGGTCATCACGGGCACTATCGGCGCGTCCTCTATCGCGCTGCCCTTTATGAACTCCTTTATTTGCTTGTAGTGTTCTATCGCCTTGGCTTTTCCAACTATGTCTATTTTGCTTTGGACTATTATGACATTCTTCAGCCCAAGCAGGTTTATTATCATAAGGTGCTCCTTTGTCTGTTGCATTGGACATGCTTCGTTTGCAGCTATTACGAAAAGTATCCCGTTTATTATGTTGGCACCAGCTATCGCCGTAGCCATGAGCGTCTCGTGCCCCGGGGCATCCAATATGGATATCCTCATGAAAGGCTCGGGCACGCCCTCGCATCCGCTGCATTTGTCATTTATGGTATACGCTCCCGGGCCTTCGCAATCCGCGCATTTCTTTATTATCACATCCGCATAGCCAAGCTTTATGGTCATGTTGCGCTTGAGGCTCTCGCTGTGCCTGTCGGTCCATACGTTTGTAAGCACCCTGACAAGCGACGTTTTGCCGTGGTCTATATGGCCAAGCGTGCCTATATTCAACGAACTCTGCCTTATATCATCCAACATATCACTTAAATATAAAGAGAATCACTCCTTCTTCTCATCAGGTTTTTTCTCCTTTTCCTTTTTCGGCATAATCTCGTCTATGCCCTTATCCCCATATTCTACAATTACAAGATTCAGCTGCGCTGTGTTAGGGTTTACCGAATTGCCTACCAAGGTCCTTCTCCTATGCATGCCCTTCATGCTGCCAGAATTGCTAATCTTCTTCAGCACGCTTTTCTTTGCTGCACCTTCTATATTGGCTTGCATCGGGAAACCGCTTGTGTCTGATCCGCCTGTGATTTTCAGCGTGTAACCCGAGAGCCCGATGATAGTGCCGTCTACTGTGTCCCCTATCTTTTTATTGTTCAGTGCAACCGATATCTCGCTGCTTATCTCTGCCTGTGCTGTCCTTCCTGTTTTCGGATCGGAATATACTATTTTCAAAATCTCACCTTATTGCCTTGCCTTCTTATTTGCATCAAAATTATTAATAATATGCATGGGCTCTGCCTATCTATACATGCTCTCAGGTTCATCCTTGAACCTCTTTATCCTTTCGGCAAGTTCCTTCGGTATCGCCGGCCTTACTTCGTTAAGCGCATTGTCAAAATCGCTTTTTGACACTACCTCCTTGTTCTTCCTTATCGCACTCATGCCCGCCTCCCTGCAAACGTTCTCAAGCTCTGCGCCGGTATACCCCTCTGTTGCCTTTGCCAGCACTTCTATTTCAACGTCTTTAGTCAAAGGCATGCGTTTCATATGCACCTTGAGTATGGCTTTTCTGGTCTCAACGTCAGGCATCGGAATCTCTATTATCTTGTCGAACCTCCCCGGCCTGAGTAGCGCAGGGTCTATTATATCCGGCCTGTTGGTTGCGGCTATGACTATTACGTTTTTAAGGTCTTGCAATCCGTCCATTTCGGTAAGCAATGTATCTACAACCCTTTCGGTAACTACGGAGTCCGAAGAATCGCCGTTTCTGGAATAGGCCACAGAATCTATTTCATCTATGAATATTATGCATGGTGCTGCCATCTTTGCTTTCCTAAAGACCTCGCGCACCGCCTTCTCGCTTTCCCCAACATATTTACTGAGGAATTCAGGGCCTTTTATCGATATGAAATTCGATTCCCTTTCGGTAGCTACGGCTTTTGCCAACATCGTTTTTCCAGTGCCCGGAGGGCCTACGAGCAATACTCCTCTTATCGGGCGTATGCCCATCTTCTCGAATGTTTCGGGTTTTTTAATAGGCAGTTCCACTGCCTCTTTCAATTGCGATTTAATCTCTTCCAATCCTCCGACATCGCTCCAGTGGAGGTTCGGCCTTTCTACGAATACCTCGCGGAGCGCACTAGGCTGTATTGCATTGAAGGCATCCATAAAATCGCCCTTTGTTACCTCAAGGCTTATGAGCACTTCGTTTGGTACGGATCTTTTGTTTAATACCTGTGGAAGTATCTTCCTGAGCGATGCCATGGCCGCTTCTCTTGCCAATGCAGTTATATCCGCCCCGGTATATCCGTGTGTTATGTCTGCAAGTTCCTCTACGCTTACGCCTTTTGCCAACGGCATGTTCCTGGTGTGTATCTGCAATATCTCTTTCCTTGCGTTCCTGTCCGGCACCCCTATCTCTATTTCCCTGTCGAACCTCCCCGGCCTTCGGAGCGCAGGGTCTATGGCGTTCTGCCTGTTGGTTGCGCCTATAACTATGACCTGGCCCCTCGAGCCCATGCCGTCCATGAGCGTGAGCAGTTGCGATACCATCCTACGCTCTACTTCATTGGTTGCCTCCTCCCTTTTAGGGGCTATGGCGTCTATTTCGTCCATGAATATTATGGTGGGCGCTTTTTCCTTAGCCTCTACGAATATGCTCCTTAACCTCTCCTCGCTTTCCCCGACGAACTTGCTCACAAGCTCCGGTCCGGATATGTCTATAAAATTAGCATCGCTCTCGTTCGCTACCGCCTTGGCCAGCAATGTCTTGCCTGTGCCTGGTGCGCCGAAAAGAAGCACGCCTTTAGGCGGTTCTATGCCCAACCGTTCGAAGAGCTCCGGATACCTTATTGGCAATTCTACCATCTCCCTTATCTTTTGCATCTCGTTTTTCAATCCGCCGATGTCCTCGTAGTGGACATCGCCTATGCGTATCATAGACTCGGATACCGGTTCGGTCTTTACGACGATCTCCGTGTTTTGCGTGACCCTTACTACGCCATGGGGCACAATCTGTGCAACTACAAACCTAAAGACGTATCCAAACATCGGGACGGGCACTACATCGCCTTTTACCAGCGGATGATTTTCAAGCTTGTTTTTTGCATATCCCGCGAAATCCGGTGATATCGGAGTTCGCTGATTTTGCGGAGGCGCCAATACGACCTTTTCTGGATCGTTGACCGCTGCCTTTGTGAGGAATACCTTGTCTCCTATGCCAACGCCAAGGCTCTCCCTCGTCCATCCGTCTATCCTTATAAAATCTAGCCCTTCGTCTACCTGGTGCGCCGGCAGGGCTATGGCCGCGGTAGACCTGCGCTTGCCCTTTATCTCTATGATATCGCCGGAAGTGAGGTTCAGCAGCTTCCTTGCTTTCGAATCTATCCTCGCTATGCCTCTGCCATCGTCTGTAACAAGTGCGCCTGCGATTGTAAGTTCAATTCCATTAACCACTAAAATCACCGCATAAACATAATAAAATCGACCGAGGAGCTTTATTATATCCAAAAATTATACTTACTAATTTTAAATTGAAAGTTATAAATAACATACCCTAACCGAAATTTATAAAATTAAAGGATGAGAATATTATATCAAAAACAAAAAATACAAGTTACAATCTCCTGTTGTTTCTATCGATGTACTATTCCTCCTCTTCGTCTTCTTCTTCGTCTTCGTCTTCTTCCTCTTCCTCCTCTTCGGTTTCTTCTTCCTCTTCATCTTTTGCCATGGTATCACACCTTAAAGCTATATAACAAATACGAATATATATAAAAACTTGTCTGAAAAATGCGCCCGCGCTAATGCAAAGCGGATAAATTAATATTGGGTTTATCCGCCCATAATCGCAAAACAATCATGCGCCCGTATCCCCCAGAACTGCCGTTCAAATAAATTACGCAATATATTTATTTCTATGCCTTGCATAAATAAAGTGCAGCTTTCTTGCTGCTTACATAAAGGCATGCTCTAAAATCTAAAATGTCCGTCGATATAAAGGTATATATATTAGAACGGCATATCATAGGTTGAGTTATAAATCATACTAAATAAGGTGAAACAAATGGCAGACAAACCACATCTGAACCTAATCTTTATAGGACACGTTGACCACGGAAAATCAACAACTGTAGGCAGATTGCTTTACGAGACAGGGGCGATAACGGACAGGGATCTGGCGAGGTACAAGGAGATAACGCAGCAGCTAAACAGGTCTACGTTCGAATTTGCATTCGTAATGGACCAGCTGAAGGAGGAACGAGAGAGGGGAATAACCATAGACATAATGCACAGGGATTTCCAGACTCCTAAGTTCTATTTCACGATCATTGACGCGCCGGGACACAGGGACTTCGTGAAGAACATGATTACCGGAGCAAGCCAGGCAGACGCGGCGGTTCTGGTAGTAAGCGCAGTCGACGGCGTACAGTCGCAGACAAGGGAACATGCCATACTGGCAAACGTGCTGGGCATAGGCCAGATAATCGTAGGCGTAAACAAGATGGACGCTGCAAACTTCGATCAGGCGAAATTCGAAACCGCGAAGAAAGCCGCGCTAGATTTGCTCAAGTCTTTGGGCTACAGGAATGTAGACGCCATAAACGTAGTGCCATATTCTGCTTACGAAGGAAGCAACATAGCGAAGAAACCGGAAAAGATGCCATGGTACAACGGGCCAACGCTTCTGCAGACATTGGATCTTTTGACTGTGCCGGTAAAGCCAACCGATAAGCCTCTCAGGCTACCCATACAGGATGTATACAGCATATCCGGTTTTGGAACTGTACCTGTGGGAAGAGTAGAGACTGGAGTTATGAAACCTGGCGATTCTGTAATAATAATGCCCGGCGGAGTAAAGACCGAAATCAAGAGCATCGAGATGCATCACCAGCAGCTGCAAAAGGCAGAGCCTGGAGATAACGTAGGTTTTAACATTAAAGGTGTAGACAGAAAGGACATAAAACGCGGCGATGTCATAGGGCCGACAAGCAACCCTCCGATGGTAGCTTCAGAATTCACGGCGCAGGTGATAGTGCTGCACCACCAGAACGTAATAGCCAAAGGATATACGCCCGTGTTCCACATACATACTGCACAACTGGCATGCACTATAACCGACATTCTTGAAAAGAAGGATCCTAAGACCGGCCAAACTCTGGAGAAGAACCCGGAAACCATAAAAACAGGAGATATAGCCATAGTGAAAATAAAACCTACGAAGCCAATAGCGTTGGAGAAGTACAGCGATTTCCCGCAATTGGGTAGGTTCGCGATAAGGGACATGGGAGAAACTGTCGGCGCGGGAGTCATACTCGACGTCGTGCCTGCAGTGCCTAAGTAAGTTGGGGTATTAAAATGGCAAATATAGCGGTAATAAAGCTTGCAAGCATCTCGCAAAAGGACGCCGACGATGTGATGCAGCAGATAAAGGCCATTGCAACTTCGATGAATGTCAAGACGAAGGGCCCTATCCCATTCCCTACCAAAAGGATATCGCACACGACCAGAAAGACGCCATGCGGTGACGGAAGCCACACATACGAGAAATGGGAACTTAGAGTCCACAAAAGGCTGATACACGTATATGCAAACGACCAGGCATTAAGGCAGGTCATGAGGATACTAGTGCCGGACACCGTCCAGATAGAAATAAGCCTGAGCGGCTGAAATATTACGCTCTTCTTTGCCTTTTTCTTTTTCTATTTTTTCTCAATCAAAATTTGTAAATGCGTATAAATTTTATCTACCAACGCTTTTAAGCGTTAAACAACCTAATCTGCTGATAAAATGGTAACAGTAAAGGACGTAGTCGAAGCCCTCTCCCAATGCAAAGATCCCGAACTGGATGCGGACATAGTAAACCTTGGATTAATATACAACATAAAAATACTGGAAGGAAAAGATGTCAAGGTTACAATGACTATGACATCGCCGATGTGTCCTGTCACATCGTTGATACTGGCAGATGCCCAGCTCAGGCTTGAGAATATAAGCAATGTCGGAAAAGTAGAGCTGGAACTTGTTTGGGACCCGATGTGGGCCACGGAGATGATGAGCGACGACATAAAATACAGGTAATGCAGTTCATCAATATTCTATCATTTCATCTGCACGCTTATAGCCGATTATCTCTTCGGCGTTGAACCATACTGGTATCTCGCGCTCTGCAGTTTTTGCGCTGTCAGAAGCGTGTATTACACTTCTTACTATTCTATGCTCGTTGTCTGCAATGCCATAAGAATCCGTCGAGAACATACCCCTTATAGTGGATGGGTCTGCCAAGCTCGGCGCAGTAGCGCCGGCAAATTTCCTTACTGCTGATATTGCATCGTTGCCTTCCAGAACTATTGCGATTATTGGTTTTTCTTTAATGCCATCTATAAGCCATCCCCTTATCCGGGTGCCAAGCTCAAGCGGGGTGCCTTTGAGCTCCGCGCCTTTTTTATCATAGCTCTTTTTAGTTTTTTCCCATACCTCTTCATACCATTCCTTATCGAGTATGTAATGCCTCTCTACTGTTTCCTTTGCGGGTTTTACCGTTTTCATTGCAACTATTTTCA
The DNA here is from genome assembly GCA_027344745.1 of Microcaldota archaeon. Taxonomy (GTDB): domain Archaea; phylum Micrarchaeota; class Micrarchaeia; order Micrarchaeales; family Micrarchaeaceae; genus JAMCYW01. The sequence goes on from DAHWIS010000033.1 coordinate 7,608, forward strand.
GTCCAGCGTCTTCAAACATCTGGATAATCCTGCCTGCAATGCCCCTATATACTGCTTCCGGTTTTATCAATACCAATGTTCTTTCTATCATAAGATCATCTAAATTAAAGCGAACTAAACGCCAAGCAAAACCTCTGTTAAGGCTTCGATGTATGATTACATATGCAATAAAGATTAGGAAGTTGAATTCTTAAATACTTTTGCACTGATCATAGATTTGCAGGTAGTTTCTCTTTTCTTTTCTTTTTGTAGTCGGGGAAATCTACAGATGCAAAAGCCGATCTTAATAACCGTATGGTAAAAGCTAAAAATCTAAACCACTAATAGCTAAATGCACAAAGTTCGGTTTTTACAAGGTGTCCAAAATGATAAGGCAGCCGATAATAAGCGTAATGGGGCATGTCGACCACGGAAAGACATCGCTGTTGGACAAGATAAGGAATACTGCAATAGCGTCAAAGGAGTCCGGCAGGATAACCCAGCATATAGGCGCCAGCGAAGTCCCGATAAGCGTTGTCAACAGCGTATGCTCTGGCATCCCGGGCGCAGGCAAGGGCGCAATCACATTACCCGGACTTCTATTCATAGACACTCCCGGGCATGAGGCATTTACAAATCTAAGGAAACGCGGGGGCAGCGTAGCAGATCTGGCCATCGTTGTAGTCGACATAATGCAGGGTTTTCAGCCTCAGACCATAGAAGCCATAAACATACTC
>DAHWIS010000009.1 GCA_027344745.1 Microcaldota archaeon
ATCTACATCCATCCCCTCTGCCGTGTCTACGGCTGCCTTGAAGTATTTATTCTGCTGATCTTGGAAATCCTTTGGGCTCAGTTTCTTGCTTAGGTTGCTGTAAACCTCGTTCCTGAACGACACACCGTACCCTAATATATAAGCTGAAAGGAACTTCTCATCGTCTATTACTATTATGCCAAGGCGCGCCCTCTTGGAATTAGCAGCAGCGCCCTTAATGACGTCTATCAAATAATCCGGCCATTCGCCCTTGAATATCTCTATTATGTCACCTGGGGCTATGTTCAACGTGTGGTAGCTATTCAGCTTTATGTAGTCGAGCGGCCTCCCCTCGACAATCTTTCCGAGCACTCTCAGCCTGAGCGCATTCTTATCCAGTTCTGTCTTCTCCACAAGGATCTTTATTACTACTTTCTTGAGCTCTCCCACATCGCTTTCATTTGCCCTGAACCTTCTTTCGGTTTCGGACCGCACAAGATCGTTCTGGAATATTATGCGCTGTATGGTCCAGAGATCCTCCAGCCCGTCTACCCTGAGCTTGAGGGCATTCGTATCCTTGTAAAATTTTATTATCTTCATATGGGGCACCGCATGTCATAATGCCGTTCCGCATTAAATGTGAATTTCAATTAGAATGTATCTCAACGAACAAAAGCTAAATAAATATAGCTTTCAATACCTTTGATTGATAATATGAGCCTTGACGTTTTTAGCATATTCGGAATTATAGGCGCATCGTATGCGCTTCTTAGCTCTTTCATAAGCCATTACGGATACGCTGCCATATTCGGCCTAATGGCCCTTGAAGGTTCTTCGCTGCCGATACCAAGCGAGGTTGTGCTGCCGCTTGCAGGGCTTTTCGCAGCCAAAGGCATACTAAAACTGCCATTCGCCTTCCTTGCCGCATTACTCGGCAGCATAGTCGGGCTCGGCGTCGATTATTATATCGGGTACTACTTGGGAAAGGACGTCGTGTATAAGCACCTCAAAGCGTTTCACATAAAAAAGGAATCCCTTGACGCATTCGACGAATGGTTTGCGAGAAACGGTTTTGCAGCGGTGTTCCTATCGCGATTCATACCGTTGCTGAGAACACTGATGAGCTTCCCGGCGGGATTTGCCCGCATGCCCCAAAGAAGGTTCTTCGCGTACTCTATAGCCGGATGCATAATATACGATTTCGTTTTGATATACTTCGGATATAAAGCGTTGTCCTCAAGCAGCGCGGTAGTGATATTGGCTTCGGTAGGTGTTTTTGCAATCGCCCTTTATGCTTTATACCATTATGCGCTTAAATACATGAAATCCCATAACAAAAAATAGAAGGCTTTTAAATGCATGCAAGCTCGCGCAAGAAGCGCGTATTGATAACAGAATCGGGGTCGTTCAAGACTTTCGGGGGTGCAGTGAAGGACTCACACAGGCTCTATATCTATCTGAAAAGCCTCGGCAGATACAGGGTCGATTTTTATGCGGATTTTTCCAAATTCGGGGAGCATCTTCCGATAACATTGGACAAAATGTACAAAACCGATTACGATCTGATAATAATAAATTCGATGCGCGATGTGCTTCTGCTCAAAAAATACATGCAAAAACATGCTAGCACCAAAACCATATATGTTGACCGCGGGGACATAGTATACCACTATTCTACTCTCGCGGGCAGCAGGGCTATATCAAGGTTCGCAAAAATATTTCCCATAAGCGCCGAGAAGTCGGATTCGATATCAAAATCCATAACTAAATCGACCGATAGCAACGCCATTAAGCATGCAAGGGACTTTTTTTCGAAGGGGTATGGACTGTACCTTTTCAGGGAGATGCGTAAATGGCTCACGTGCTACATAGCGATAAATGCAGAGCAGGAACTGCGCGCAAAAAAGTTTTTCACCAAGAAAACCATTGTAAGGTACATACCTATAACCCCCCACGAGGAGTTTACAGCTCTGCATATAAAAAAGGATTTCGAGGGCGGGCTTTTCATAGGGAGGCTAGAAGAGACCCAGAAGCGGGTATCCCTTCTCATACGCGGCATAAAAGAGGTAGTAAGGATGCATCCGGAACTGAAGAACAAAGAGCTCCTCAGAATATACGGCACCGGCCCGGATGAAGGGCACTATAAGCGGCTTGTCAAGGAATCGGCTTTAGAAAACAGCATATCCTTTTATGGCTTTGCCCTCGAAAAGAAGCTCCTAAACGCCTACAACGACGCCGGATTCTTCGTTTCCTCTTCGTATTGGGAAGGCTTGTCTAGGGTGTTCCTAGAAGCGATGGCGTGCGGGCTTCCAGTGCTGGCAAACACAAAGAACAACAGGCTGATAGATTATAAAAACAGGAAATACCTGGTGCGCGAAAACCAGAACGGCATGGTGTTCGAATACGGCAACCTGGCTGACTTCGCAGAAAAGTTCTACCTGCTGTATTCCAACAAGAAGCTCGCAAAAAGGCTGGGTGGCAACGCACAGGAATTGATATCTAAAGAGTTAAACATAAAAAGAATGTTGGACTCCTACAAGGCGCTGATAAACGAATTGCTCGCCTGACATGTTTTGCGCTGTAACGCAGCATAACTGCTTTCATCGGCGTGTTAGATGCCCACGTCCTTTTGCGACAGCCCGTGCAAATTCCCGAATGCGCCTGCTGAATTCACGCTCATTTTCATACATCGGGCAATGCTTGCTATTTTTTATCACATATAATCTACTTCCCCTAACCAAGGCATTCAATTCCCTGAGTTCCACCAAGCTCCTGTTTTTGTCACTCTCTCCAAAGATAAGCATTGTAGGAATCGTCAATCTTTTCATGCATTCGGTAGCATCGAATTTCAATATATTCCTCAAGAGCCCATCCAGTGATGCGAAACTCATCTTCATCGCTTCCTTAACCATTGATCTCTCTTCTGCATAGGACAGCGAGTTAAAAAATGTCGGAACCTTGCTTTTCATGAATCCTTCAAGGTCATTTTTGTTTTCAAGTTCATTGAGCCATTCCTTTACCTTCAGTGATGGTTTCGGTCCGGAATCAACAACTACTAAGGCGCCGACAGCATCTGGCGCCGTGCATGCCATTGACATCGCTACCTGTCCTCCCATGGAATGACCTATCACTATGGGGTCAGCAATATCGAGCTTGAGCGCCGCTTCGAGCATCTCCTTTCCCAATTTATCAAGCTTATAATCAGCTGCATGTTGGGGCTTTGACGAATCCCCAAAGCCCTTCATGTCGAATGCCCAGCATGTGAATATATCCACGTTACTGGACATAAAGCGCTTCCATATGTACGAGCTGCCTGCAAGTCCGTGCAGCAAGATGAGGTTGATGCTGCCGCTTCCAGACTTTAGGTACGACAACAGCGTTCCGCCATCCAACCTGCATACTCCTTTCTTTAACTTCGCCATGCTGCTTACATATTGGATATGTCCTCAAGTTGCACCTTCGACGTTTTGGGTCCGAAGAATCCGATATCTACTATGACTATAATTATCAAGATAAATATCGCTACGAATGTAGCTAAGACTCCGTGGCTTATCACATCTGCGACCATAAACAGCGGGACAGTTGCAGAAGCCAGCGCATTTATGGACTGGCCCAGGCCAGTTGCGCTGCCCCTCAATTTTGTCGGGAATATCTCTGCCTGATACTGGTGGAAGAAGTTGCTCATGTTCCAGAACGAAAACTGTATGAAGAACCCCAATATCAACATCAGGTATAGGCTTGTAGTAAGCGCGAACCCTATGCCAAGCAGCCCTGCAGCAAGTATGAAGAGCATGATTCCAACCTTTCGCTCTATCTTGTCGATTATCGATATGTTAAACAGGCTGCCTACGACAAAACCTGAAAACACTACCATTGAGAAGAGTATCGATGAGGTTATGGTGTATCCTCTAGCTACGAAAAGCAGCGGTATCAGTACGTTAAAGCTGAATGCGGCGCCGCTTTGGGCATATTGGAATATCAATATCATTATGGTCCTTGCCCTTAGCTTCTTTGCGAACAGCGTTCCCCATCCAACCTTCTTGACTGGTACAGTAATGTGCTTTTTAACCGGAGGCAGCACTCTAAGATGGTTGTATCGCATGACTCTCTTTTCTATCATTGTAGTTGTTGCATCGGCTTCTTTGGTCCTTCCGACCCCTTCAAGCCATCTTGGCGATTCTATGATTCGCCTCCTCAATACCCACATTATGAATGAGCCTATTGCGATTATTACTAATGTCAATCTCCAGCTTAAGTCAAGATTGAATCCGGAAAGCGCAAACATTATGAATGCGCCTACCGGTGCGCCCAATACTGCTATTGTATAAACCTCAGCCAATC
>DAHWIS010000035.1 GCA_027344745.1 Microcaldota archaeon
CTTATAAAAATTGCAATTACTGCAAGCGCAAGATATGCAATGATTGCATAAAGAGCTCGCAGCGCACATCAAAGATAAGCAAGCTAATCATATGCAAGGACTGCTGGTCGGATATGCGCAAGCGCAAGGCGTACAAGAGCAAAAGAGTGGTTTCTGCGGCGCAGCAGAAATCCTAATCGCTTTTTTCCAGCGTTATTTTGAATGTTTCGTCCTGAACATTTATCTCTTTGGCGTCTTCATGTTCATTTTTCAGTTTGCTTACGGATACCGCATTGAGGCTCTTTTTTACCGTTTGGATGTTTTTTCTAACGATCGCATCGGCAGACTCCATCACATCGTAATAAAGCCTTATTTTGTCCATCTTTTTCAGCCCCGCTTCTTTGCGCATCATCTGGAGTTTGTGGATTAGGTCCCTTATGAAAGCTTCCTCTTTCATCTCTTCGCTTATCTCCGTGTTTATGCTGACTCTCCCATGCCTAAACAATGTAACATTGCTTTCTAAGGCTTTTTTGACCTTAGTATAATGTTCCTGTCCTATCCTGAAAGTGCCCTTATCCGTATGCAGCTCGTAGTGTCCAAACCTCTCTACACTGCTGTCGAGCTCTTCGGGGTTTATATGTTTCATTGCGTCTGCAACTATCTGGGCGTTCTGTTTGAAATCGGGTCCAAGCCTATGGAATACCGGCCTTATCTCCTCTTCTGCATTTGCAGATTCGGATATCTTTATCTTTCTCACATTGCAATAGCTCTCTATTATGGGCGACATGTCCCGCAATGCCCTAAATGCGTCATCAGAATTTAGTTCGAATGTAGCCGATTGAAGCGGCAACTTCAAAGGTATGTTTGCCCGTTCCCTGCTGTTCAGTACTGCAGTTATTGCCTCCCTGACAATACCAAATGATTTTTCCAAATCTTTATCTATATTTTTGACATTTGCCTTGGGCCACTTCTCGAAGAATACGCTTTCCTTGCTTCTATATCTTTCTAGGTATATCTTTTCCGAAGTGAACGGCGTTGCAATAGACAGGAGTATATTGGTTTTGTACAATGTATAGTCTATTATACCCAATACTATTTTTGCATTGTGCTTCTTCTGCGACGAAAGTTTCCGTTTTGCTATTTTTAGGTAAAACCTGCTGAAGTCCTCGGTTATAAAATTTGACAGTGCAGTTATACCCTTATATGCCTCATAAGATTCAAGATGTGCAGTGACCTCCAGTACTACCGATTCCAGTCTGGATATAAGCCATTGCTCTTCGGGTTCAAGCAATTTGGTCGATATTTTTCTTTTTATTGAAGGTCTAAAGCCCAGTAATTGTTCGTACTCCCCTATCAAACTTGATATGTTGTGTATTATCATTGTCGTCCTTTCGGCATCTTTTATCTCATTCATTTTTAGCCTCATATCAAGCCATGGTGTATGTTGTACCGACCACAGTCTGAATGAATCTGCAGAGTTATCTTTTAGGAATTCTGATATGGATACATAATTGCCCAGCTTTTTGTGCATCTCGCGCCCTTCACTGTCCAATAACATCCCATCCACACCTATATTCTTATATGGATTCCTACCGTACGCCAAAACGCTTATTCTCAATAATGATGAAAACCAACCCCTTAGCTGATCCTTTCCTTCAACTATATAATCTATCGGAAACAGGCGTGCAAATTCTTCATCGGTAAGACTTGCCCTGAAAGCTATGCCCGAATCAAACCAAACGTCGAATACATCTGGAATCCGGTTCATAGCGTTTCCGCATTTAGGGCATTTTATGCGTATCCTGTCAATGTATGGTCTGTGCAGGTCTTTGAGTGCCAATACCATTGCAGGTTCTAAAGACAATGCCCTTAATTCATCTAACGAACCTATGGTGTGTAATGTATCACACTTTTTGCATTCCCATATAGGTATCGGGATATCCCAATATCTCTGCCTCGATATACACCAATCTGGTGCATTTTTAAGGACATCCGCCTGCCAATTCATGGCCTCTTTCGGATGCCATAAAACTTTGCTATTTTCGCTTATCAATTTAGATTTTATCCGTTGTATGTCAAAGAACAACTGCGGGGTGGCTATATATATGACTTTGGTATCGCATCTCCAGCAATGGGGATAACTGTGGGATATCAAACCCTTTTTTATCAAAGTTCCATTGAGTTCAAGATCCTTTATTATGGCCTCATTTGCATCACCGGGTACCTTTACGCCCTCGTATTTCCCCGCATCCTTTGTATATCTTGCATCGGCGGTTACCGGGGATATAATTGGCAGATGATTTTTTATGCCTATAGCATAATCCTCTAATCCATGTCCCGGGGCTATATGAACAAGGCCACTCCCGTCGTCCATATTGACTAAGTCCGCCGAAAGTATTATTCTATGGTATCGCCTAAGCTCCTTTTGATTTGGTATGTTTTCTTCTAGAGGCCCAAAATAACTCACACCGTCTAATTCGCTTCCATAAAATTCTGCTTCTATAATTGCGCTCTCACCAATAACATCAATCAATGCATCGGATCTTTTTTTTGCAATTACAAATCTTTTACCTTTTATATTTGCAATTACGTATTGCTCCTTCGGTTGAACTGCCACAGCGATATTAGCCGGTAAGGTCCAAGGCGTGGTAGTCCATACAAGTAAATAGAGGTTTTCTGGAAGCTTTAACTTTGATTTAGCCGCAGAATTTGATACGTCCACGTCAAGTGTGAAATATACCGACCAATCTTTTTCCTCTTTGTATTCAACTTCCATGGTGCCCTGTGCGAGCGATGTTTGGCAGTGGGGGCAATATGCTGTAGTCTTATTATTTTTATATACATATCCTTTTTCCGAAATGCGCTTGAAAATTTTCCATCCGCTTTCTATGTAACTGTTTGTGAACGGTAAATAAGGATGTTCGAAGTCGAGGCTTATTGCAAACCTATGAAAGTGTTTATCCATGCGCCCCATGAATGTATCTACATATTTTTTACATGCTTCAATGAATTTTTCTACTCCTACTACCGTTTCTAGTTCATTTTTTGCTTTTATGCCTAATTCTTTCTCAACCTTGTTTTCTATCGGCAACCCATGAACGTCATAACCCGCCATGTCTCTGACATCAAAACCATTGAATCTTTTGTATCTGATGTAAACGTCTTTTATTACTTTTATCCACATGCTTCCCAAGTGCAAATCGCCGGTAACATATGGCGGTCCGTCAAGGAAATAAAATTTCTTTTTCCCCTTGTTTATCATTCTTGTTTTATCTAAAATATTGTTTGATTTCCAGTATTCTTGCATCTCTTCTTCAATTGAATTAAGATCTTGCATAATATCATCTATAAAAACTGATTTTGCATATCATTATTATAAGGCAAGATATAAAACGTTTATATACAGCTAACCGGTGTTATATTGCTTAAAAAATCTGGTAATGCCTATAGCGGCAAAAACTCATACAAGCTTGTGGATGATTTTTTGTTAAGCAAGGGCAGGTGGTTGATGATAATATCCCCGTATGTGAGCGAATATTACATCAATAAGTTGCTCAAAGAGTCTAAAAAATCCAGGATATATATAATAACATCGAATAAGAACGAAGGCGTCCATGCTAAAAAATATTACCATCTGCCAATTATGGGATATATCAAACTTCTGGCGTCTGCGCTTGTCGTTGGTGTAGTCTCGTTGTTTTTCGGATATTATGCACTGTCCCTTTTGATAATCCAAATGATAGTACTTATAACCATACCGTACGCTATCATATTTGTGAAAATATTATTTTCTCAAGATCAAAAAATGGAGATACGTATAAGCAAGGCATTCATACATGAAAAGATTTACATATCGGAAAAGTCTGCCATAACTGGAAGCGCAAATCTCACATATTCTGGAATGCATAAGAACCTAGAGTATATAAATGTAATAATAGAAAAAAAGAGGATTGCAGAGCTCAGGGCACATTTTAACTCTTTATGGAAAAATATAAAGGATTGAATTATATTATGATTCCCGATCCGAATATCCGCGGCATTGCTGTCCTTACCAGCAGAACTTCGTCGCCCTTCTCGAACTGCGCCTCTCTGTCTAATTCAAAACTCGCAGACTTGCCATCGAATTCGTTCAGAGTGCCATTTATATAATCGAATCCGAACACAAGTAAGTATTTCTTGCCATTCTCTATTCTTTCTTGGTTGATATCTGAAAGTTTTATATTAATTCTCAGTATTTTTGACTTTTGAAAAATTCTGTTTGATAATACATCCCCCTTTTCGATCTGTTCTGACGCTATGCCTTTCAATGCAACGCCCACCCTTACTCCTTTGCCTGCAGAGCTTATATTACGGTCCTGGCTCTGCAGTGACCTTATGGTTCCTTCTTTGCCATCTGGGGCATAAACCTTGTCATGCACCTTTGCTATGCCATACCTTACTATCCCTAAGCAGACCGTACCTATGCCTTTAACATCGAAAGATTTGTCCACATCGATCCTGAAATCTGTTTCTTCTGTTTTCTTGTCTACGTAGCAGCATTTCAATATCTCATTGAGTGCATTTTCCCTGCTTATGGTCTTTTTGCCACTGATGGAAATATTGGAAAGTAGTGCCGAAATATCATTTTCATCCGTTATAAGTATATTTCTGTCAATGAGCGAGCATGCAATCAATATCTCGCCCAGATGCTTGTCTACGTTTTCTGTGCTTACTACGGATGTATCTGCAATGAGAAGGGACTGGGCCACTGCGTGGAATTTAGCTTCTGCATCAGTCGGCGAAGCTATCACTATTGTATTGCCATTGTAAACTCCATTATACAGCGTTATGCCGTTCTTAGAGCCTTCCTTGCCTAATGATTCGGCCAGTTTTGGGCTGTTTAATACAGCTACAACATAGTCCATTACTATAAACCTCTAAGCTCTAAAGATTATGCTGGCAACATATATAAAGTTGCTATTGCCATAAAATAAGCTTTGCTCAGAAAGTCCATTTTATGGACGGGCGCGAGACTTTATAAGCAGAATAGATTTTCCGAGCAGAATCATCAAATAACAAGCTTTAAATAGGTGAAAACCCTCTTATTATAAATGGGATGCATATGGGAATGAAGCGCTTCAAAGCGCAGAGCGCATTTGAATTTTTCATGACATACGGATGGATGATATTCATAGTGGTGATAATCGC
>DAHWIS010000044.1 GCA_027344745.1 Microcaldota archaeon
AATTCGTCTTTAGGTTTTTCACAGGTGCAACAGCTTTATAAAGAAGGCATAATCGGAGCCCCTGCCGATCTTTATAACCTCGTGAGCTGGATACCTCTGGATGGGAACGCAGCAGATTATGGAGGAAACGGGGCAAATGGAAAATCGCTTAATTCGACTTATACAAATGCATGGGTAAGCAATTATACAGTGCCCTGATTACAGAAAAGCAATTTATATATACAATGCAATATATGTAAAGTGCGATGAGTATATGTCAGGCAATCGTAGTATGAGGGAGTACAGCGCCATGCGTATTTTTAATACCATGAGTAGAAAAACTGAAATCCTAAAAGTTTTGGAGGCAGGAGTGGTAAGAATTTATTGCTGCGGACCGACCGTCTACGAAAGCCCGCACATTGGAAACATGCGGACCTATGTCTGGCAGGATATACTTAGAAGAACCTTGGAGTTAAACGGATATAAGGTCATACATGTTAGGAACATAACAGATGTAGGGCATCTTAAAAGCGATGCCGATACTGGCGAAGATAAATTGCAGGAAAGTGCCAACAGGAGGCATTCTACAGCTTGGGACATTGCTAAGATATATACTGAAGAATTCTTTGATTACTCCAAGATGCTCAACATCCTTGACCCATCATTTTCCCCCAAAGCTACAGACCATATAGATGAAATGCTGGATTTAATAAAAAAATTGGAGGATAATGGATACACATACGCCATACACAATGATGGCGTATATTATGATACTTCGCGATTTCACGATTACGGAAAACTCACCGGAATGAATTTTGCACAGCTTAATAAATACCTCATAGGGGGAGCGCGTGTCAAGCTCTCAAGAGAAAAACGCAACATAACGGATTTTGCGCTTTGGAAATTTTCGCCAAAAAATGAAAAAAGGGACATGGAGTGGAATTCAGATTATGGTGTTGGATTCCCTGGATGGCACATCGAATGCAGCGCAATGAGCATGAAATATCTTGGTGAAACCATAGACATCCATTGTGGGGGGGTGGACCACATATACATACACCATCCAAACGAGATAGCGCAGAGCGAGGGGGCAACAGGCAAAAAATTTGCCGATTATTGGATGCACGGCGAATTCATACTGGTTGAAAATAAAAAAATGTCAAAGTCGAAAGGAAATTTTTATACTGTGGAGGACATACTAAAAAAGGGGTTTGGATGGAGGGAGATCAGGTATCTTCTTTTTTCCGCGCATTATAGGAGCCAACTTAATTTTACCATTAGGGGCCTCGAGTCTGCAAAGGCATCGATAAACAGGATGCACGACGTTATGGGTAGACTGAAAGACATTAATGGAACAGACGACAAAACAGAACTTAAAAAATTACACGCGTTGGTGAATTCGCACAAAAACGAATTTGTCAGATGGATGAATAACGATATAATGGTGACCGAGGCGCTTCGCGTAGTATTCGATTTGATATCCATTATCAATAAGCAGATTGAAGACGGAAGGATAGGCAGGATCGGTTCTAGGGCGACGATTGATGCGATACTATTTTTTGACAGTGTTTTAGGGCTGAATCTGGCTGAATTGATGAATGAGGATAGCATACCACGCGAAGTTTTGGAATTGCTTGAAAAGAGGGATATTGCGCGTGCAAAAAAAGATTTTGCTCTTGCCGATTCAATAAGGGATATGATACTGGATAGATATGGATTTATTGTAGAAGATAGCAAGAATGGCCAACGGCTTAAAAAAAAGCGTTTATAGTAAGATGCCGGGATAATGCCATTTGATTACCGCAATATATTCCTCGTTACATATTGAAACTATTATAAATGTGGTTGGCATCCAAAGTTGCCGGCGGGGCTTATTCAAGGCTTATCTCTATCCTTTTGTTGTGCGATCCTTTGTTCTCATACTTTAATAGGGTTATTTTACCTATTTCTTTAGTGTTTGCTACATGTGTTCCTCCATCCATTTGGAAATCGAACCCGACTATGTCGACTATTCTTACATTCTGCATATTTTTCAATAGCTCTTCGCCCGGTGCCGTGCGCGCCAGATTGGTTATTTTATTGGCTTCGTCCCTGGACATATTCTTAGCTTCTACCGCATGGCCTTCGTTTATTACAATTTGGGCTTCGCCTATCAGCCTAAGTACGCCTTCCTTATCTAATCCAGGTATGTCAAAATCGGCTCTGGCTTTGTTATTGTATATCTGGCCGCCTGTCATCAATCCGGTGTGTTTTTTTGACACCACTCCATCCAATACGTGCAGCGCGGTATGGAAGCGCATATGCATGTATCTTTTTTCCCAATCTAAATTGCAGTTTACCTCTTTGCCGACCGCCAAGCCTTCCTTATCAACTTTATGGACAATGTCGTCGCCATCCTTAACGACTTCAATCACATTGTATATGCCATCCCCGGTGTGGATGGTCCCTATATCGCATGGCTGCCCGCCGCCAGTAGGATAGAACGCGGTCTTGTCCAACCGTATTGCCGTCCCTTCTACAGATATTACTTTTGCCTTAAACTCTTTCATATACATATGATCAAGATATAATTTGTCTACCGTTAGAATCACCAACCTAATGTAAAGCCCCACATTTTGCAGAACATTCGTGTATTCCAGTAATTTTTCATATTTTTATTACTTTTCCCGCATTGCAAATAAATATATATAGAGAAATGCCTTAAGCTATTCGGTATGCACATCTGGTCTCTTGTGATCTAAATGACTAAAAAGGCTGCTATAATTTCGTTAGGCGGATCGTTTTTATTCTCACATCCCGATGCATTGCTGCCCCTAAAACACGCACTGGCAAAGATACCCGATTTTAATTTTGGTATAATTGTAGGGGGAGGCGAATTAGCCAGAAAGTATATAGATTTCGCCAGGGGTTTAGGGTTGACCGAAGAGGTTTTGCATAGAATTGGGATAATGGGGACCAATATAAATGCGTTTATGATTTCGAAATATTTTAATTGTGGACTTTACTATGGGGACCCAAGATTGATGAAACTTAAAGGTAAGATAATCGTAAGCAGCGGGTTCAAACCTGGATGGACTACAGATGTATGTTCGGCATATGCTTCGGTTTCGACAGGTTCTAGGATAATATTTAACATATCTAAAGAAAAGGGAGTTTATACAAAGGATCCAGAAACATTCAAAAGCGCAAAGCTTATCGAGGATATTGACACAACGAAGTTTATGAGAATGATGACGTATGGACGCTTTGCAGGAGTTAACTATATTTTTGATCCGATGGCAGCTAGAATATGCAGGATAAATGGCATATCGGTGGTTGTAACAAATTCAATTTCTGATATACCTAGATATTTGAAAGGGCTTAGAATAAAGGGCACTCTTATCAGGCCCGGATAAAAAAGTTTATAAAAATTAATATAATAGCACCATCTGAGTATAAGCATGGAGAAATATGATGTTATAGAACATAGGGAGAGGAGCGAAGAGGGAGAAAATTCCTATATAATATCCGCCTTGAATTTTGTCGTACCTACCTACATAAAGTTTAGATTCTCCCAAAAACTTTTGAAGGGCAGCGAGATAACTTTTGATGGAAAGACGGTTTACTACGAGAATGCCCAGACATCAGACATACTTGAATGCAAGAAGGGCAGCGAGATAACTATAGATACGAGTTATGACATAAAATACACTGGAGGATATTCCATCGATGGAAAGACTATTTTTATAGACAGGAATTTCCCGACCTCGCTTGATATAGGCGGAAAGACCGTAAATATTTTGGAGAGCATTGGAAGGCATCATGAACTGACAGAAAAATGGCTTACCGGGGATGCATACGAATATCCGTACGCACACGAAATAGCCGACGGGATAGAAAAGAGATATGTCGAGTCGTTGGGCATAGACTGGACCGCTTACAGTAACGAGGTTGGAAAACATCTGCATGAAACCTATGCAAGAAAATTGCAGCGCAGCCCGAAAGATCTGGACTTGTCACCGTATATATACTCGCATGACAACCTAGCAATCGAAGAGATACGGGAGAGCCAAGAAGTTTAAAACAATATATAAACACAAAATATAAACAGTGCTTAGATGGTAAAAAAACTTAATCGCAAGGATATTTTTGAAAGGGAGGAGTTAGAATCAAACATAAAGGATGCTGTTGATAGAAGCCTCGAACTTATACGCATGCATAAACATGCGCAAGAAGCTATGAAGGGCGTGTGGAATTTGTTAGGTGGGGTGCGCGAAAAGCGCTTGTCAGAAAACGGCCTCTCCCGTGAAATCGCACATATCGCATATCAGAATTTTTATAACCTGCCTGCATGTGAAAAAGGTTATATTGATTTTATCTGGAGCCTCAATGCTAAAAGGGAAAAAATAGGAAAAAGATTGACAAAGCGAATAATAAACGAATCGATAAACATGATTGATGCAAATAAAACAGCACTTAAAAAACTTTTGCGATCAGAGGCAAAAAGAAAAATTTATCGTGAAAAAGAAGATGAAGGACTTTGAGATATCGGTGCATTAGAGGATACGCGAAGAAGGCATCCGGATTAAAGCACAGATAGGTAATAAACGCACACTATCAATATAGACGATAGGAGAAGCTTCCTTTTGATGCCTTTCTCGTTGAATAATATTCCGCCGGCAACGGTGGTTATCACTATGTATATGCTATTGCGGACAGGAGACACCAGACTTATAAAAACTAACGATGCCGCCGCATAGTACGTGAGGCGATAAACGGTAGTCAGCAATGAAATTGCAACAATTGACTTTTTATATTTTTTTAGGTTCGAAACTGTTTCTTTCGGGCCGCCGTATTTAAGCTTCATGTACACCGTGAAATTTATCGACATAAAGAGCTCTATAAAGATCAGTATTGTGAATATATTCATGCCAAGATTAAGCAGGTACTTCAAAATTATCGCGCCCGCGGCGCCAAGAAAGCAGCTCACTATTATTAGATATGCGTACTTTGCTTTTTCAAATGCTTTGCTGCCGTCTTTATTTCCCATGGTCATCAAAAAGTAGGTGGTGATTATTAGGATTGCTATAACAAGGTACTGGACGGGCCTTAGGTACTCCCTAAGGAAGATTGCCGATAGTATGACTGTAAAAAGTACCGGAAGGGAGCTGAATATGGGTGACGCAACGGAGATGTTGCCATGCTTGAAGATCCTTGCAGTAAAAAGGTATGTCGCCGTAGATATAAGACTTATCAAATACAGCAATGGAATTTCGAACAGCTTAATTGAAAAATTAGCGAAAGGCAGGAATACCAGCGCAAGCAGCGCGGTTATTATAGAAAATCCTGAGCTGTATGCTGATGCATGCTCGTCTTTCAGGGTGTGCTTTTCTATCACAGTAGAAGCACCCATAAGTATTGATGACGCTAACAGCAGGTAATACCATTCTATCATGAAATAGCACGGGGTAATTATTATTTAATTGTTGATAGCCCCGGTCGGATTCGAACCGGCGTAAACGGGTCCAAAGCCCGCTATCCTTGGCCACTAGATGACGGGGCTTCAAGTCTACTTAAAAGTTTACATGTAAAGGTTTTTATCAGTATGACCTTGCAAAATTGACTATATGTTTGGCCTCTTTTCCACAATAGACACATTTTTTGTTTTTGATGCCGGATTGCGCATCAAAGGGCATATTAGACGACTTCGCGCCTGTTTCTTCTTTTATCTTATCCTCACATTCCATAGATCCGCACCAAGGAGATTGAGAAAATCCCCCCGTTTTTATTACATTTTTCAGCGCTTCGTATGTATCTGCAGGGTGGATTGATGATTTAAGGACTTTCTCTGCCCTCTGATAAAGATTTTGGTGTATTGAATCAAGGGTCCTTTTTATTTCTGTGTTTAAATCCGTGGAATTTACTGTGGTTTTTTGCAAGGTGTCTCTCCTGAAGATAACTACCGTGTTTGAATTTGCTTCACGCTCGCCGATTTCCAACCGGATCGGCACGCCTTTAAGCTCCCATTCATTGAATTTCCAACCCGGTGAGTATGCATCGGTATCGTCAAGGTACACGCGGGCATCGCTTATTGTCCCGATGATCTTCTTTGAATATTCCAATACTGCATCTTTATTGTTTCCCTTGTATATTGGCACAACCGCCACCTGCACCCTGGCCAGTTTAGGCGGCAACACTAGACCTTTATCGTCTCCATGGGTAGCCACCATGGTACCCAATACCCTTGTGGATATTGCAAATGTATTTTGATGCACATATTTTGATACATTATCCTTGTCCAAGAATTTTATCCCGAATGCTTTTGAAAATCTTTGTCCATCGGAATGGAAATCCGGACCTTGTATGACCCATCCGTCAGGCATCAAAAGTTCTATGCTGTAGCTCGCTTCGGCGCCCGCGAATTTCTCTTTTTCTGTTTTTTGGCCGGGTATGCCAGGAAGCGCAAGGTAGTCTTTCAATGCTGATGTGTATATGCCAAGCACCACATCCTTCTCTGAATTGGCTTCCTCTTCCGTAGCAAACGCAGTATGCCCTTCATTCCATAAAAACTCACGAGACCTCAAGAATGGCGTAGGATGCTTGAACTCCCACCTCACTACGTTGTTCCATTGATTAAGCCTGAGCGGCAAATCCCTCCACGACCTTATCCACTTTGCATAGCTGTCGTACATTATGGTTTCCGAGGTTGGCCTGACGGCAAGGCGTTCGCCGAGTTCGGTATTCCCAGCATGTGTCACCCAGGCAACTTCTGGAGAAAATCCCTCAACGTGCTCCTTTTCCAGAGCCAAAAAGCGTTCGGGTATAAAAAGCGGGAAATACGCGTCTTTTATGCCTGCTGCATAAAACATTTTATCTACAGATTTCCTAAGCTGATCCCATATGAAATATGAATCCGGCCTATAAACTATCATGCCGGAGACCGCGCTATAATCGATGAATTCGGAACTTACCAGCACCTGGGTATACCATTCGGAGAAGTTATCGGATTTTTTTGCTGTGAGCTTAATCTTTTCATTGTTTTCTTCCATTGTAACACCTCATTTGAGTTTTTGGCTTTTCATCAAAGATTTCAGTATTAATTTTATATGTCCTGCTTCTTTAAGCCTTCTATATGAATATGCAATCCACCTTTTGCCGAACGGAAGGTATATCGCAACCTTGTTTCCGGATTTCGATAATCCAAGCGAATATTTGTTATTTATGCCTTTCAGCATTGCGTAAGTTACTTTTCTCCCATATTCCTTATTAAGGACCAATGCATCGTTTATCATGTTTATATCGTGTGTGCCTAAAGTGAATTCTGCCCCCTGGGAAAAAAGCATGCCCATGAGCTTGGAATAATTTGCCGTCACTGCCTCGCGTGTATTAAAACTCTTGTTTTTTGTTGATGAGTATGCGCCCTTTACAAGTCTTATAATGGCACCTTTGGGGAGTATTTTTTTGATGTCGTCTTCGCTTCTTTTAAGATATGACTGTATGCATATACCAACTCCCGCCCCTTCCAATTCCGATAGGTACAGTTGTATTGTCGCGTCTACATAGTCCGCTTCTTCCATGTCTAGCCATACGAATATTTTTGCTTTTCTTGCCTCTGTGACGATTTTAGAATAGTTAGATTTTAATGCATCGACATCCTTTAAGAGACCCAGTTGTGTAGGCTTGAGCGATATGTCAGCATCAATCTTGTTTTCTGATATGTACCTAATAAGCCGCAGGTATGTATCTACTGCTTCATTTATCTCATAATCGTTGATAAACGCCTCGCCTAGATAGTTTATTATGGTTTTTATCCCTTTTGAATTAAACATTTTGCTGTCGGCAATAGCATCTTGAACCGTTGACCCAGATATCCATCGGCCTGCAAATGCTTTTTCTATAAAATTTTGAATGTTGGATATCATAACACACCGAGTTTCTTCAGATCCGCAGACAGTCTATTATTTCCAATGAAATGTATTCCGTAAAGGCCTGCATTTTTCGCCCCGGCGACATTTTCGGTAAGATTATCAATAAATACTGCTTCTTCCGGCTTGACACCCATTGATTCTACAACGCGCTTGTATATCCTTGTGTCCGGTTTCCTGATATGCATATAGCACGACGCAAACCTTTTGTAGAATAAATCTTTTGGTACGAGTTCCTTGAATGCAGCCCTATACCTGCTTTTGGATATATTGCTTAGAACCACCACCTTGTATCTTTTTCCTAGCGTCCTGATTATTTTGATCAATTTTTTATTTGGCTTTGCAAGCCTTTCGAATGCATCGGTCCATTCCAATACAGATGGTTTTACGCCGAGTTTTTGCGATGCCATTTTTTCCATCTGCGTGGCGCTTAGACTGCCTTTTTCCATTTCATCTATCAATGGATTGAATATGTTTTTTATTTTATTTGCTGGCACCTCGGTTTTCTTTGAAAGAAACGAAAAATATTGCTCCTCGGTATAATATACTACTACGCCGCCCAGATCAAATATTATGAGTTTTATCATATAGACAGTTTATATTTCCTTGAAAGGTTATAAAAGTTTGCCATGCATATTGATGTTATGGAATCCGTCGTTGTGGCACTGGGAGGCAACGCGATACTTGGAAGGGGGGTAAAACCAACGTATGCCAACCAGCTGAAAAGGATAATGGAATCGGCTAAATCGATAGCAATCGGCATAAGAAGGAGCAGATACGGCATTATAGTAATAACGCATGGCAATGGACCACAGGTTGGAGATGAATTCCTTAGGAATGAATATTCGCGTAAGGTATTGCCTCCATTGCCTTTGCATATGCTTACTGCAGAAACGCAGGCAACCATAGGTGCCATGCTGCAGAGATGCTTGTTGTATGAATTTTCACGGCTGCACATCGATAGGGATGTAGAGGTTGTGATTACCCATGCGCTGGTCAATAAAAATGATACGGCGTTTGAAAAAGCAACAAAGCCGATAGGCCCGTTTTATAACAGGAATGAGCTTAAAAATGAGATGAAATCGGGCGCGTTTGATTATGTGCATGAGCAGGGTAGGTACAGGAGGGTGGTGGCATCCCCAAAACCCCTAAAGGTGCTTGAGATTGGCGCAATAAAAAAGCTTGCTTCATCCGGGGCGGTGGTAATAGCAGGGGGCGGAGGGGGCATACCTGTAATCAAATCACGGATAGGATATGCAGGAGTAGACGCAGTAATAGATAAGGATTACACATCGCAGGTAATAGCAAGCGCCCTTGATGTAGATCGTTTATCTATATTGACCGAACCCGAATATGTGTATATGGATTTTCCAAAGAACAAGATGCCTGTGAAAAATGTGCGGCTGGGCAGACCGATGCCCGAAATAAAATTTATGGAAGAAGGCACAATGAAGCCAAAGGTCGAAGCGTGCATGCAGTTCATAAGCAATGGAGGCAATAAGGCATGCATAGGCAACATTAAGAACATGGAATCCGCGAATGGCGGCGTTTTTGGAACGGTTTTCAGAAAGTGATCGGGTATGTGTTCGACCGATGGATGCGCCTTTTACCTGTTCGCCTCTGGCATCAGCATCAATGCATCTTTTATTACGCTTATGTCATATCCCGATAGCACTCTCGTCTCCGTCATTGGCTTGTATTGAAGCGCAAAGTCCAACAGTTCCGGAAGATCCGGATAATCCTTTGACAGCTCAACGAAAAGTTTTTGCGGCGTCTCAGACCTTACCTTCATTCCGATATCGTTATAGACCATCCCTAAAAGGTTGCTATATCCCATAAGCATAGTGATTTTCTTTGTCGCCATCATGAGTTTTTTGATTGACTCTAGGTTGATCACATCCTGAGGTTTCAAATCGTTTCTCGATTCGCTCATGGCTATGTATTCCGAATATTCCCTAATCATTTCTTCGTGGTGTTCGACCAGGTTGGATATCAGAAACATGCTGCGTTCCTTTTCTTTGTTTTCCTGATCCATAGTCAATATTTGGCCGTTTATCTTCATCCTGCCCGCTTTTATTTCATTCTCTAGTGTGACTATAGCTTGGTTTTTAAATTCTTCTTTCATTTTAAGTACAATATCCTGGCATATAATCCATGCCGCCATATTTTCTTTTTTGGTATTTGAATCTTGTTTCATACATTGCCACCGCTTATTATAGCCACTGTTAACTCTTTTCTGTTAAGCTTGTTTTTTATCTTTTCGTATGCTGCAATGGATGCTACACCCCCCAATTCTGCGATTATGCCCTTTTCCCTGTAGAGCTTTTCTTTGGCCCTTTCCATTTCGTTATCTGTAACCGATATTGCCATACCTCCGGTATTCTTCAAACCTTCCATGGCCTGCATGCCGAAAGTTGGGAACCCAACGGCTATTGCGTCTGCCCTTGTTTTGGGGACGCGGTATCTAATGCTTCTTTTCAGGTTGAATGCGTCGACCAAAGGCGAGCAGCCTTTAGCTTCTACAGCGATTAACCTTGGAATCTTTTTTATGCTGCCTGATGCTTTCATTTCGTTTAAACCTTTATATATTCCAGAAAAAAGCGTTGCATTTCCAACAGGTATTATGATGTTGGAGGTTTCGGGCATATTTCCCATTATTTCATACGCCATGATCTTTTGCCCCTCCTTCCTATAGCAATAGTCGCCAGAAAGAAAGAATCCTTTTTTCTTTGCGTATAGTGCCGCAATATCGAGCGCTTTATTGAAGTCGCCATCAACTTCTTTAATGACGGCATCGTGTGTAGATCTTATATCGTATATTTTGTCTTTGTTTGCATCGCTGCTTATAAATATATGGGCGCGGATGCCGTACAGCTTGGAGTAGTATGCTATCGAATATGCCATATTGCCCGTAGACGCACACACCACATCGGCGTAGCCGTATTCATGCGCTTTTGCAACTTCCACAATTGAGCCTAAATCCTTAAATGACCCCGTTTGGTTTGTTAGCTCAAGTTTTAAAAAAAGGTTTGCGTCGTCCGATGCCACCATATTTGCCCCTCCCACTACGTAATGGCGGTATGTGCCTTTAGGAAGCGCTCTCTCGAAGTCCCAGAACGATTTGCCGCGCGGCGTTGCGATTCTGCCCGTATATACTACCTCCATGATGCCGCCGCATTTGCCGCATATCTGGCTTGCGTATGCGCGGGGATATTCTGCGCCACATTGAAGGCATTTTAGCTTATAATCCATCTACTTACCGCAAATATTAAATTTATACGATTATAGATTTATAATGGATGTAGTAATGGGAGGTATAGATAATAAAAAAACTTATGACAGCATTGACGATATATTGGACAGGGAGCATTCTGCACTTATAGTTTGGGATGTGCAGCGGATGCTAGTCGACAGGATATTCAACAAAGACGAATTCATAGACAAACTCAATACTGCAATAACCGCGGCAAGAAGGGCGGACGTGCCGGTATTTTTCACCAAGATAACGCCATTGCCAAATAGGTACGAATCAAGGACTAGACTGAGTGGCGTACGCCGATGGGACATGTCGAAAATCCCAAAGGATGCATTTGAATTGTTTATAGCGCCAGAAAAAAACGACGTAGTTCTCAACAAAAATACCGCAAGCATATTTATCGGTACAAATTTTGAGATGATGGTAAGAAATGCAGGTATTGAAAGCCTAGTTTTTACAGGTATAGCTACCGAGATTGGCGTTGAATCGAGTGCAAGAGACGCATTAAATAGGGGATTCTTTCCGGTAGTAGTAAGGGAAGCGGTTTCATCTGCAGACAAGGAAGCCCATGTGCGTTCGCTGTCAAATATGCAGAATATGTTTAATGTGATATCGATAGACGAACTGCTTAAAATCTGGCGATGAACGGGCTAGGGCTATAAAGCAGGGTCATATCTGCCCTAAATTGGATTCGTATTTTTCTTTATAGAACTTGAGCCCTATGCTCTTTGATACGTAAAGTACATCCTCAAGCGCACTTGAAAGCGCAGATGTTGCCCCAGGGGAAGGTGTTATGTTGAATATTATGCCGTTTCCTTTGATCTTCGATGCGCCAAGGGCCAATGCCCTCTTGTTCTCGTCTATTATTTGGGGCCTTATGCCGCCAACGTTTCCTGCAAACCTTAGGTCTGAATATTTTAGTGATGGAACTATCACCGACGCTTCATTCTTCAAAAACGAGTACTGGCCTATAACTGGTACGCTATAGAGCATGTTTTTCCTTATTATCCTGCGTATATCTTTATTTAAAAGTATCTTGAAAAGGCTGCTTACCGTAGGCACGTCGAAATCGAATGTCTTTATATAATCCAACGATGTGCCGTTATGCCTGCGCTCCAACTGGAGAGGTAATGTAACGGTAGGGCCAAATCGGGTTATTGTTGGGTCGGTTATATCCGGATCGCCGTGTATGGCTGCAAAAGGTATGCCTCCTTTCTGAACTCTGTACACCTTTCCCCTAAGAACGCGTTTTGAGATGTAGAAATTTCCACCCACCGAAAGTATTGAAAGGTTCTTGTCGTATCCCATAGATTTGGCAAAATATAAACTGTATGTTCCAGAGGCGAATATCACGAACCGCGCATTGAATGTATGCTTATCGGTAAACACGGTATATCCGTCCGTGCTTTTCTCCACTTTTTTTACGGCAGTATTGAACAATATATGCGTATTCGACTTGTTTTTACCGAACGAATTCTCGACATAAGAGAGGGTGAGTTTGCCGTAGTCGACCATGTATCCTTTATCTGAAAGCAGTGCACATATTTTTTCCTTAGGATCGCGCTTGTATGTTATGTTCGGCTCAATCGCCGAAATCTCTTTCTTGCCTAGGGCTTTCAACCCCGGGAATAACTCGTTAATCTTTGATGTATTTATTTTTTCCAACGCTTCTATTTCGTCTTCGCCTACGCCGAGCACCATCTTCTGGCAGCTTTCTAGTATTCCTTTGCGCTTGTTTTTTGGCAGTGCATTCATGTAATTAAGCACTCTTTCAGCCGCCGCTTTAGTCTCCTTTGCTTTATCGTACGTGTAGTTTGTTTCTATATCGCCGAAATGCAGCGTCTGGCTGTTATTGATGCTGTTTGAGTTCAGTTTAGCCAAGGCATCATATTTTTCTATAAGCAGTATGCGATTTGTATTTGTATAGTTGCTTAGGGTATATAGTAGGGCTGCGCCGGTTATGCCTCCCCCTACGATTATTATGTCGTAATTTTTATCCATCGCAAAACACATTCGTGATTATGATTCTGAAGCCATATTATTCAGGACATAATTCAGTATGCCCCCTGCCTTGAAATACTCCATCTCCATATCGGTATCTATCCTGCTTTTGAGCGAAACGGACTTTTGTGCGCCGTCTTTAGAATTATAGTATAGCATTTCTAGCGTATCGCGAGGCTTCATAGAACTTGGCAGTTTTATAGTTATGTCTTTTGCATAATCTATGTCCAGTGACTTTGCGTCATCGCTTTCGGTGAATTGGAGGGGTATTATGCCCATCCCTATGAGATTGCTCCTGTGTATCCTTTCAAAACTTTTTGCTACGACTGCCTTTACCCCTATAAGTGCTGGCCCCTTTGCAGCCCAGTCCCTAGAACTTCCAGATCCGTATTCTACACCTCCCAATACTACAAGCGGAATCCCTGCGCCTTTGTACTTCATCGCCGCTTCGTATATAGGCATTTCATTTCCATCTGGATAGTATATGGTGTATCCTCCTTCCTTTCCATCCAGTATCAGATTTTTGATCCTATTGTTGGCGAATGTTCCACGCATCATTACTTCGTGGTTGCCCCTGCGTGCGCCATACGTATTGAAATCTTTTTGCCCTATGCCCCTTTCGATCAGATATTTTCCGGCCGGACTGTCTCGGCCAATAGCACCTGCAGGAGATATGTGGTCGGTAGATACAGAATCTCCGAATACCGCCAAGATTTTCGCCCCGGATATGTCTTTTATGGTTTTCTGGCTGCGCTCCGATTCCAATTCTTCGAAGAACGGCGGCTTTCTTATGTATGTGCTGTTTTCATCCCACTTGAATATGTCTCCAGACGGTGAATCTATGGCGTTCCAGTATCGGTTTACGTCGTATATCTTGTCCCCGTACTCGTCGTTGAACATCGACATCAAAACATATTCGTTGACTGCTTTTTTTATTTCTACATCGGAAGGCCATATGTCCTTTAGGTATACAGGAGTCCCGTCAGGGGCGTTGCCAAGCGGATCTTTCGTAAGGTCTTTTAGGATATTGCCGGCTATCGCGTATGCGGCAACCAATGGGGGGGACATTAGATAGTTGGCCCTTACGTCTCTATGTATCCTGGCTTCGTAATTCCTGTTCCCTGAAAGCACAGCGGCAACGTCAAGGTTGTTGTCATTTATGGCATCGCTCTGCTTTTCTATCAACGGGCCGCTGTTGCCTATGCACGTAGTGCATCCGTATCCGACCAACTCGAAACCCAGCTTTTCTAAGGGTTCCATAAGGCCAGCTTTTTGGAGATAGTCGGTTACTACCCGTGAGCCAGGGGCAAGGCTTGTCTTTACTTTTCTTGTATCTATCTTTAGGCCTTTTTCGACCGCGTTCTTTGCCAATAGTCCTACCCCTATCATGACAGAGGGATTGCTCGTATTGGTGCAGCTCGTTATGGCTGCGATGACTATATCGCCGTCTGAAAGCTTCACGTCATAATCTGCATATTTGATAATGGCACTTTTTTGCGATTCGTGCATAGGCGCGTCCTTTATTGCACCGTTGCCCGGACCTTGGCTTTCGCTCGACCATCGAGTGTAATCCTTGCTGTTTATCTTGTGATCCGGCTGTATGCCGGAATCTTTTGAAAGAAACATCTTTATGAAATTCTCCTTTACCTCACCTAAAGGCAGCTGTTCTTTTGGCTGACTCGGACCAGATATGCTGGACACTATGCTTTCCAAATCCACTTCAAGCACGTCGGTATATAGGACATTAGTGTAGTCCACTCCGAACATCCCTTGGTTTTCATAATACCTGCGCACTAATTCTATCTGCTCTGCACTTCTGCCGGTGCTTTTCATGTAATTGATAGTCTCCTCGTCGGGTGGGAATATGGCTATCGTTGCGCCATATTCGGGGCACATGTTAGATAGAGTGGCGCGGTCGGGCAGGGAAAGAGATTTTATGCCTTCGCCGAAAAATTCAACGAACATGTTCACCACGCCCTTCTCCCTGAGCATTCTAGTCAGTGTAAGCGCAAAATCCGTAGCAGTTATGCCTTCTTTCATGTGGCCCTTAAGGTGCACGCCCAATACTTTCGGGGTCATGAATGACACTGGCTGATTCAACAGTGCAGCTTCTGCCTCTATGCCCCCGACGCCAAAGCCCAATACACCCAGACCGTTAACCATCGTGGTGTGCGAATCTGTGCCAACCAAAGTATCTGGATATGCGACAAACTTTCCGTTCATGTCCTTTGCACTTACGCATGTTGCTATGTATTCGAGATTTACCTGATGGCATATACCTGCAGAGGGAGGAACCACCCTGAAATTCTTTAGACCGTTGCTCGCCCATTTTAGCAGGACGTAACGCTCCTTGTTGCGCTCTATCTCCTTTTCCTGGTTTAGTGTGATAGCGTTTATCACATTGAAGTAATCTACCTGCACCGAATGGTCTATTACCAGATCTACAGGCATTATTGGCTGGATTTTTTCGGCGGGCATGCCTTTGTTAATCATAAAGTCGCGCATCGCAGCTAGATCTACAACTGCGGGTACGCCAGTGAAATCCTGCATTAGTACCCTAGATACTTTGAATGGTATCTCCCTGTCTGCCGGATTCTTTGCATCCCAGTTTGCAAGCGATATTATATCCTCTTCTTTTATGGCCTTTCCATCGAGGTTCCTAAGAAGGGACTCTATTACTACCCTTATTGAGAACGGGAGCTGTGAAAGTTTGCCTGCGCCTTCAGCCTCTAAACTTTTCAATGAATAAAAGTATACTTCTTTTCCGGAGGCGAGCTTGAAACTTGACAAATGCCTTGAATTCAATGCGACTGCATCGACACCTTGCGTATCGTATCCCGATTGCATTTTATTACCTCAGTTTATAGATCATATATAAAACTTATAAACCTTATAAATCTTATAAAGATGGTTGTTACCAGCTTACAACTTTTGGATACGCATTATTTATAGTTTGGTTGGCAATTTTTATCGTGATTTGATGGATGGGGATATTCCAAAAATAGCTTCAGGTTTGGAAGGCGTTTATATCGCCAACTCAAGCATATGCAAAATTGACGGGATAAACGGAAAACTTTGGTATAGGGGTTATTCGATCGAAACCCTTGCAGAAAATTCCAATTTTGAGGAGGTGTCGTACCTGCTTATTTACGGAGCGCTTCCAAACAG
>DAHWIS010000037.1 GCA_027344745.1 Microcaldota archaeon
CGTATCCGTTTATAGGGCATGATCTCATTGCAAAGTCCTTGAACGTCTCGACGTATATGCCGCCCAAGCCGAGCAGCACGAATTTGCCGAACTGCCGGTCTGTATTGCCCCCTATTATTATTTCGATGCCGTTTTTGACCATTTTCTGCGCAAGGATCTTGTAAGGCTTTATGGTCTGTGCTTTTTTATACAGGCTGGAAAACGACGACCTGATCTCTTCCGGTCTCTCCAGCCCAAGTGCTACCAATCCGCTCTTCGTTTTATGCATCGCCTTTTGCGATATTACCTTAAGCACTATCGGTTCTCCTCTCGAAAACCTTATGGCGTCGTTAGCGTTTTCTACATATTTTGCGTCTATGGCGTGCACGCCGTTCTTTTTAAGCATATTATATGCTTCCATATAATCTAGTAACTCCATCATACCGCCATCGAATCAAATATTGACAATGCCGAATCTACTTAGCAGCGCTATTATCAAGATGATTGCAAGTATAACTATTACCACATATCCTATTGTATTGAACTTCCTGCCCCTGTTGTGAAGCTGGTTCTGTATGTCTTTTATTTCCTGCATGTCTGTTTTGTCCATTGGCGGCATCTGCGCTTTTGGTGCGCCTTCCTGCTGCTGCGGCATCTGCGAAGCTTGCGTTTTCTGCCTATCTTGCGGCTGTGCCTGAGGCACGCCCGCCACGCCAGTGTACACTCCAGCCGCATTCGGAACCATAGGTTCGCTCTGCGGCTTTTTCATAATCTCGTTATTTATGCCTGCGGAACCGGACGCATGTGCAGTATCTGCATCTGCGTTTGCGGCATGCTGTTCTGCTGGCTTTTTGGGCATGCCCTCTTTAGCCTGCAGGAATCCTTTTTCAGTAAGCATAAGGTCCATGTTGCCGTTCCTAAATTCTGCATTCAGGAATTGGTTTACGGATAGCTTGTTTATGTGCATGGCAAGATCCTTTGGCCGTATGTTGAGCGTAGAAGTAATGTCGTTTATGCTCCTCTTTCCTCCCGAAAGGTTTTTGAGTATCTCGAGGTCGAGCTGATCAAACTGCAGCGCAGCCTTCGCTTCCGCATCGCTTAACAATTGCTTTCCCATTTCCGTTATCGCTATGTGGTTTTGTCCAGGTACTGCCGTAGTGAAGTCAACCAGCCCTTTTATCTTCAGCGAGCCGAGCATGTTCGAGGCATCGAAAAAAGACGAGTTCACCAAGCTCCCAAACTTCTCGACAACCGAATCGGGAGACAGTTTCTTAAGCGCCATTAAATCCATAAAATTTATTTCATCTGTCATTATATCATTCTCCAAAAAGTAACAACACAGCAATATGGGATAAGAATATTTATATAATTTCTTGAAATAATTAGTCTATACTTCTTTTAGGGGTTGTTTTACGATTGGTATGTATTATGCAATTTAAATTCTTCGGTGGCGCACAGGAGGTTGGGCGTTCATCCATAATGGTGGAAGACGAACGCAGGGTAATGCTCGATTATGGGATGAAAGTAGAAGACAAGAACCACGAATTTCCGATAGGCCTGCCCAACATAGATGCGATGGTCCTTAGTCATGCGCATCTTGATCACAGCGGCGATTCTCCGTCTATATACAACAAGCTTGCGATACCCATATTTGGGACCGAGGCTACAAAAAAGACGACTATGCTGCTGCTGGAAGACACGCTGAAGATCGCCAAAAATCAACATGCAGAAATAAACTTCCATAGGCGGCAGTACAAGGATTTTATACGGCACTACCAATCAATGGAATACCGCGAGGTCGAGCATTTCGGCAAATTCGACATATCCCTCTACGATGCTGGGCACATCAGTGGCAGCGCAATAACGCTAATGGAAAACCCGCAGTCGAAGGACTACAAACGCATAGTATATACGGGAGATTATAAGCTCGAGAGCCAGTTGCTGCACAAAGGCGCAGAGATAGTGAAGAGCGACGTGCTTATAACGGAATCTACCTACGCAAACAGGGACCATACAGACAGGGGCGAATTATCGAAGGCCTTCATAAACGATGTAAAGGCCGTACTTGACAATAAGGGCACAGCGCTTGTGCCGGTTTTTGCCGTAGGCAGAAGCCAGGAGATACTCGCATTGCTGCATAAGAACGGGCTTGCAGAGTCGACATATGTTGACGGGATGGCCCGCGCGGCGACGAAGATAGCCCTCGAATTCCCAGAATGCATAGGCAATTACGACCTGCTGGCTGATGCCGTAAACAAGGCTAATTTCATAAGCGATACGGACATGCGCGAAGAGGCGATGGGTCAGCCGTCTATAATACTTACGACAGCGGGCATGCTTAGCGGAGGGCCTGTCCTGGACTATATAACGCGCCTGAACAAGGATTCGAAGATATTCCTTACGGGGTATCAAGTCGAGGGTACCAACGGGCGCATGCTTCTGGATAGCGGGAAGATAAAGGTCTACAATTCGTTCAAGCCCGTAAAGACCCCTGTCAGCATATACGATTTTTCAGCACATTGCGGGAAGAGCGATCTTTACAGATACATAAGGGAGAGCGCGCCGAATGTGGTCATATGCGTACACGGCAGCGCGGAAAATACTACCGGATTCGCATCAGAACTCAAGGCAGAGGGATTCGACGCATACGCCCCTAAGGTAGGGGATACAATAAAGCTCTGACTGCATTAGAATAGGTTGAGCGCGGCAAACATCACTGGCAGTATTATCGTTGCATCTCCGTCTATTGTTACGTACTTTGCATCCTCCTTTATCTTGCCCCATGACACCGCTTCGGTGAGCCTTGCTCCAGAAAGACTCCCATCATATTGCGTCGCCGTTGTTATGTAGACCGCATAATCCAGCCCTCCCTTGAACTGGTTCCACCAGATGACATGGTGCTTGCTTATTCCTCCGCCTATCATCAGTGCTCCTGTTGTCTTGTTGTCGAATGCGATGTTGCTCAGCTCAAGTTCATCCCGTATGACATTTAGCTTGAAGTCGTGATCCTGCGAGAATATGCTAAGCTGCGTGCCGAAGGCGCCGTCTACTATTCCGGGATTGAATATCCTAACGTTGTGCAGGTATGCCTGCCTTAGGATTGAATTAGGGTCCTTCATACGTTTTCCGAATTCGTATATGAGTTCGCTTGGGCTATACTCCTTCTTGTAGTCCTTCGATGTGTATATATCATTCATTATGCTGCCGAATGCATCTTCGACCATCATCCCGTATTCTCTGTTCTCTATAAATACATTCCCAAGCCTGTATATCCCCATAGAATGCAGTTTAGCGTCGTCAGCCTTGAACGATCCGACGGAATACTTGCCTCCAAACGCCCTCGCTATATCATGGTCGAGCGTGCCCCCAGTAGTGATTATTGCATTGAAATGCTTTACCGCGCCGGCAAGCACTCCGCGCGTACCCGTAGAAACTATATCGGCCGGGAACGATAGAAAGTTAAACGATTTTTTATCCTTTGTCATTCTGTCGATTATTTTTATTCCGTCAACCATGTGCTGTGCAGAGAATCCGCCTATATTGTCCATCGCCTTTATCAATCCGGGCACCGTCATGTCCTTCTTTAGCTTTATATCCTTAACGTCGTATTTCAAAAGGCTTTTCTTGATGTCTTTTTTATCCATTGCATCACTTCGTAAATGTTTTACGCATTTTAACGCTAATAAGTTTTTCATGTTGGCGAAATACGTGTAGCTATACAAAATGATAGATAAAGCTAAATGCATTAGTGCACAAATATTGCTAATGCATGCGCCTATGGAGTACCTCAGGCATGAGAAAAACCTCCGCAAAGCAATAGAAGAAGAATACGGCTACAGGTTCAAATCTAATTTTGAAGCATCGATGGCAGTCGCACTATACTCCTTGGATATACCGTATACATATGCGCAGACAAAGTTCCATTTTACCTTAGACAACAAAGTAATAACATATACGCCGGACTTTGTGCTTGGCATGAAGCATGAAAATTCGCAGATACTCATAGAGCCGCACGGCAGTTCCTTCATAAATGAAAGATTCATTACGAAAATGAATACATTCATGTCTACGCGGGAAAGCGATTTGTATTACACCATATTGGTAACGGACAAACGCCCTAAAAAGCCGAACAAACTGAAGATAGAGCTCAACAGATACGGCTATACATACAACGACATATGCGATGATGTCTGGTATATACCTTATGCGGTAGAGCTTGGCGTGCCTATCAGCACACGCACGGGAATGGGATCAATTTTCAGCATGCTACGCGGTCTGAAGGAAAGGGAAGATGTATCAATAATGCCGGAAAGCGTAGAAATGCTGAAATCAAGGCGATAATTAAATTCACCAATCTTTTTAGCTTTTTTTGAGGAATATAAATCAGGCGACATTAAAAAAGGTAATTTTATGGTTGTTTCTTCAAGCATAGACGACGAGGATATTTTAAGATTCATAGAGAGCGCAAAGCCGAAAATATATGTTGTGGGCACCGGCGGCAGCGGCAGCAACACGATTACAAGGCTTGCGGCATTGGGGATAGACGGTGCGACACTTGTTGCGATGAATACCGATGCGCCGCATCTAATAAAGACAACCGCCGAGCGCAAACTGCTTTTAGGAAAGAAGATTACCAAAGGCCTAGGTGCAGGAAGTGACATAAAGGTCGGAGAGGAAGCGGCTATAGAAAGCAAGGACGAAATAAAGCACGTGCTCGGAGACGCAAATCTGGTATTTGTAACATGCGGACTCGGCGGAGGCACAGGAACCGGATCCGTGAGCACCATCGCGCACGAAGCAAAGGAGATTGGCGCACTCACTATAGCAATAGTCACGCTTCCATTTTCCAGCGAGGGAAAAACAAGGATAAAGAATGCCCTTGAAGGGCTCTCTAGGCTAAAGAAGATTGCAGATACCGTCATAATAATACATAACGATAAACTGCTTAGCATAGCGCCGGATCTTCCGCTGAATATGGCATTCAGGGTATCGGACGAAGTGCTGGCCAGCGCCACGAAAGGCATTGTAGAAATGGTGACCAAGCCCGGCATGGTGAACATAGATTTTGCGGACCTGAAAATGGTGCTTAAGGAAGGAGGCTATGGCGTTATAGGATCAGGGGAGGGCATGGCTACGAGCATGGAGCAGAACAGGGCGATAGTCGCATTGGAGAACGCAATAAAGAGCCCGATGCTGGATGTGGACCTTAGCAATGCAAAGAAAGCACTCATAAATATAATAGGGGGCGAAAGCCTGACGCTGCGCGAGGCGGAATCCGTATTTCAGGAAGTGGCGAGCAGGATAAGCCCAGATGCCATGCTGAAATGGGGCGCGCGCATAGAAGAGGATATGCAAAAAGAATCGCTGCGCATAATGATAGTTGTGAGCGGAGTAGACTTTCCAGAATATAGCGAACGCGGCATAGAAAAAGGCATATCGGAAATGGGCGAACTAAATCTCGATGAGGTATTCGATGCAAAAGACAAAAGAACAGGCAAATAGTGCCGTCGCTAAAACGGTCTAGCTGTCATTCCTCTTGATGCGCCCAAAAGTTGCCTTGTCCATGAATAGCTTAAGCTTTTCATCGAATTCTTCAAGAGCGCTATTCTCGCTCATGAATCTTGCATATATCTTCTTGCTCAATGTTGTGCGCGGCAATCCGGTATGCGTCATGGCGTCAATCTCGCTTATCGTCTTGCGTATGTAACTATCGCTCTTGTTTATCATGCTTACGAGCCCGTCGTCCCAGATGCGCTGGACATTTGATATGCTTTTTACGTAGTTTGAATAGTTCTCCTTTATGTTTGCTTTAACCTCTTTTTCTTTCTCCCCTTCTGCGAGGCCGCTCCAGACTAGCGTTATAATTTTTTCTATGCAAATGCTGTACTCATTCAAATCCCTTGTCAAATACATATGTTTCGCCATTATAAGCTCCTCTTTGCTGCCAGAATCCGCTATCTTCTGTTTGAATTCGCCTATAATTGCCTCCTGGCTATCAAATAGGCCCATATACAGCATATGCACCGCCTTCGATAGATTTATGCTGTCTTTCGAGACTATATCCAGAGGGAATTTCGCACTAATCTCCTCATTTTCGCCTCCGCGCTTTCTACTGTCCACCATGAACATCACTGTTTTTCCACATATAAACAAGATTTTAGATATTTATCCTTTTCTACCTTGAAACCACGCCAATAATTTCGCCATTTCCAGAGGTTTTTAGCTTGATAAAACACGTTCTCTGCTGGCGCAGTGACTGCATGAACGCAGAGGAAGCCCGCCTTTAGGCGGTTTCTACAAATGACATAGGAGAATTCCCTTTTTCCATTCGGGAGAAGATGGCATCACACCATATTGCGCTTGGTATGTTCTAAATTCAGCGAAAATCGCCTAATGGGCTTGAGGCCTTACAAAATCTTCATGAGCGCAGATTTCGGCGTGTCTCGCCGTATAAGAAGATTTGTTATAAACATTTATATACCTTTTTGCCTATACTTCTATATCCATGTTTCACTTGGGAAGCCCCTGCCTTTAGAAAGGGGAGGAGCCATTATAATTCTGCAAACCGCGCATATACGGTTTTCAATCTGCGGACGGTTTGCACATTATACTATATTATAGAGGTAATTTAAATGAGTTTATCTAGCAGGCAGGTACATGCTGGTTCGAGAACAAAGGGCAGCGGCAATGGAAAGAGAAAGATCAAGTTCCGCGACAGGCACAGGAGCGAAGCAGGCAATTATTTTTCGGCTACTAAACTGGCTGAAAAAAATGATGCCGCACCTGTCAGGCGTCGCGGAGGCGATGTGGTCATGAGGCTTAAAAAAGCCGGCATAGCAAATCTGCTCACGAAGCAGGGATACAAGAAAACCGTAATAAAGGGAGTGCTCGAATCAAAGAACAACAGAAACTTCGCAAGGCAGAACATAATAACCAAAGGCACGATAATAAACACCGATATTGGCAAAGCCGTGGTCACGAACAGGCCTGGCAGAGAAGGTACGGTTAACGCAAGACTTCTAGATGAGCAAAATGCCTGAATACGTTTACGAATGCGACAGTCAGGAGTATCCTGCACTTAAGAAGGCATTGGAATACGATCCGTATCTGGACAAAAGCCTTGACGATGCCGCGCTCAAGAAGCTGTCAGGAGATAAATACGCCAATATCATATTTGCAAGGCAGGAATACAGCATAAGGGACGGCATTTCTGTGGGGCTTGACAAGAACAAATGCTATCTATACTTAAAAGCCAACGAAGATTTCCTAAAGTTGGCCGAAGAGCGGTTTTCAAAAGAATTCAAGACTGTGAGGCGCGCCGACAAACAATCCGAAGACAAAGTAACCGGGATAATCCACGACGAAGAGAGCAGGGCAAATCAGGGATTCGGTGCCATATTCGGTGGTTGATTTTGAACATATTAAGTTCCAACGACATTTCAAAGGACCAGATCAACAAGATATTCGAGATAGCAGACAATTTAAAGGAAAATAAGGAGGAGACTGCCATAAAGGAAAATTCTGTTCTTTCGCTGCTTTTCGAGAAGCCATCCACAAGGACGCGTCTGTCATTTGAGGCAGCCATGGCCCAATTGGGCGGCAAATCCGTATACATAGACGCGCAGACTACCCATCTATCCAGGGGCGAATCCATAGGGGATACATCAAGGGTCCTGAGCAGCTATTCTGATTTTATAGCCGCAAGGATGTACAGTCAAGACGATCTTATAGAGCTGGCAGGCTATTCTTCCGTGCCCGTAATAAACGCATTGACCGATCTGGAGCACCCCACGCAGGCATTGGCCGACATGTACACCATAAAAGCGCACAGGAAAAACCTCCATAATACGCGGATTGCATTTGTCGGAGACATAGCGAGCAATACCGCAAATTCGCTTATGATAACGGCGTCAAAGATGGGTTCTAGCATGGTGCTTATAGGGCCAAAAGGATACCTACCTAATAGTACGTACTTCAACAAAGCCAGGGAATACGGCAACGTAGAAGTAACTACTTCAATCGAAGACGGAATGGACAATATAGACGTCATATATACCGATACGTTCGTAAGTATGGGCCAGGAAAAAATCGCAGAAGAAAGGCGAAAATTGTTTGCGGGTTATCAGGTCGACCAGCATGCCGTAGACGCGGCGAATTCTGATGCGATAGTGATGCACTGCCTTCCAGCCCATCGAGGGGAAGAGATATCGGCTGACGTGCTTGATGGCCCTAAAAGCGTAGTTTGGGAACAGGCAAAGAACAAGATGCTGATTGCAAAGGCAATACTGCTATACCTGTCCATAGATAGATAAACGCAGGATTTTCCAAACTGCGGCCGCAGACTCCAAATCTCACAAGAGTTAAATTCCTTGGTATATATATCTAAAACATGGAATTGATACCTAAAATAGCCGTATTTGCAATCGTGCTAATCGTCATATTAGGGATTGCTTACGCACTTTCGCAGCACCTGCATTCATCTGCGCTCACCGCCAATACTGTCGAAGGATATGTGGTAAATGACCTTCAACAGCAGAATCCAAACGCATCGATAAAAATAATAAACGTAACTCCATCGTCCATACAAAGCGGCAGTTGGGACGTGGTAGTAAGGCTCATTTCTAACGGTACACGGGCATGCCCAACACTACTCATAGAGGGATTTGACTACCCTGCAATGACCCTTCTTCCAAACCTATACAATCAATACGTAGGCAGCTGCGCAATATCCGGGTCTGCATATTCATCGTCATATGTGGTCGGCAATTCTGCCGTCGCAATAACCGAGGTATACGAGCAGAAAAATCCAACAATGATGGGCTATCTAAACCAGTACGGATACAATAATACATATGTAGATGCAAAATTCTATCATGTGCTGAACAACAGCGTACTCCCGATAAACACGAGCATGCAGAATGCATGGGTCATAGCGTATAAAGCCGTTAATGCAAACTACTCCCTGTATGCAATATTGAACCAATCTGGCAAAATAACTTCGATATTCAGCAAAAATTCAACCAAATAAACTGCGAAAACTGCAGCACTGTAGTAAAATTCAGAACTACTATTATCTCGTGCAAAAACAGAAAGCTTTTAAAGGTTAAGTGATAAATTTTTTTATTCAAAGGCGATTTGAATGAGCGACTTGGTAAACGAGATTTTAGGGAACACGAATAGCACCGGAGGCGAGGACTTCGGATCTTCTCAGATAAAAATAGTGACCGCTGGTTTTGGAGGTGGAGGCAACAACATAGTCAACCGATTGATAAAGGCAGGTGTGAAAGGCACCGAATTCGTTGCTGTGAATACGGACTATCAGCATTTCAAGATAATCGATGAAAGGATAACGAAGGTCCTTATAGGTAAAAATCTGACAAGGGGCCTTGGCGCAGGAGGAGACCCTGCAATAGGCGCAAAGGCTGCAGAAATAGACAGGCAACTTATAGAAAAAGTTTTCGAAGGAGCCCAGCTGGTATTTTTGTGTGCAGGAATGGGCGGAGGCACAGGAACCGGTTCGATAAAAGTTGCTGCGCAAATAGCAAAGGAGCAAGGCGCCATTGTGGTATCGATGGTCACATATCCATTTGATCTTGAGAGGATAAGAAAAGTAAAGGCAGAAGAAGGAATTCAGGAATTGAGAAAATACAGCGACAGCGTAATAATCCTAGACAACAACCGTCTTGTCAAGCTAGTCCCTAATCTTCCAATGAACGAGGCGTTCGCACTGGCGGACGAAGTTCTTGCAAAGGCGCTCGGCGGATTGGTATGGACCATAACGCAGCCAA
>DAHWIS010000052.1 GCA_027344745.1 Microcaldota archaeon
GGCTTGCCCTTTTCCAGCTTCGCCTTGACGCCCGCTATCCTAGTGCCCTTCGAACTAGACAGGTTTACCCTAATCCCGAACTTTTCGGCTATGACATCCGGAGAATCCAGATATAACGAATTTATATCTTCATCGAATTGATCGAAAAGCCTTGCGAAATGCACCGCTTCAAGCTCGTTCAGGGATATCCTGTTCTTCATTGCCTTGTTTATCTCTTCTGCGGATATTAGGTCGACTTTTACCGTTGAGGCCAGTTTATGCACAGTGCTAAAAAGAGCCTCCCTTCTTTTAGGAGATAGAAGCTTTGAATCCCTTACGCCATATTCGGCGAATTTCTTCTCAGAGCTTTTCTTTACGGAAACAAGCGATATGACAAGCGGACCCAGAAGGGCGCCGCGACCCGCTTCGTCGCCGCCGCATATTATTATCTATACCACCTGGAGGTCAAAGAACCTTCCTGTCGACTACTATATAATCGTTCACGGCCTGTATAGCTGCGTATGGCACCTTGAGCTGGCCGCTGTCCACCTTCAGCTTGTTTGCAAAACTGCTGTCGTAGTTAGGTTCTATGAGAAAAGAATTTATCTTGCCGGTCACAGGACTCACTTCTGCATCGACAAATCTTCCGACATCGAAACCGTCGCTAGTTATTACTTTCTTTCCAACCAGTTGCCTTCCTATTATAAACTTTACCATTTTTACACCTTTAACAATTATTTATTTGATATACAATTTATTAATAGCTTATGTTTTTCGCAAAATAACGGAATCATTGCAAAGTGTTTAAAAATACCCTGTTTGTTATGCCGAACCTGCTCCTTTTTATGACTCCTTTCGATTCTAGCTTCTTCAGTATCCTATGGACTTTCACCTTCGAATAGCCGCTCAGCGCCATGAGATCGGATTGCAGGACGGGACTTTTTGAACTGTTTAATATTGCAACCATGGCTTTCTCGTCGGCACCCAGAAGGTTATTGAACATCTTGCTCTTTTCGTTTACCGCCTTAACCCTATGTTTCTTTGCTGCGCGCGAAATTGTGCTTTCGTCATACAGTTTCTGCATAGTTATGCCCGCAACTACGAGCAGCATCCCGCCCAGAAGGGGTATTATGAAATTGAACGCAAACCTGATGACGCTTGTATTTACATCGTTGAAAGTGTGAATAGGGATGCCGTGTATCAATGCCAGAAACATGCTTATGCCGGCTATTACGGATATGAGTATTAGTATAGAACCTATGGCAACCAGATATATGGAAAATGCCTTTATGCCCTTTTCGCTTACATACAACTTCATGCTCCCAGTTAAGATTGAAATGAAAGGGATTTATTTCTTATGCAAAGCAATAGTATGGATAGAATGCTGGAAGGCAACCTGATATTCAAGGAAAAACAGGCGAGGATGCTGGTGCTTCTTCTCGACAATTCAAAAGACTGGTATATCTCAACCCTGGCAAAAGAATCGCAATCGACGTATGTGCACGCGTGCAATTTTTTGCTATCGTGCGAATCGCTTGGCATTGTGTCTAGTGAAAGGCACGGAAAGGCAAAGGCAATAAAACTCACGGATAAGGGGATGCAGATTGCGAGAATGGTAAGCGAAATAATAAGGCTGGCTACCACGCCGGTGCAGCCGATGCCAGAAGCAAAACCAGAAGAATAGGTTATACCTCTATTATCGGGTGTAGCTGCGGCAGCCCTATGGCTTTGAGCGTATTTTCCGGTTCGGAATAGTAGTCCCGCACTATTTCATTTATGCTCTTCATGTCGCGCTTGCCTATCTTGTTGAGCTGCGCCAATATCATCGCCCTGACGTTTTCTTCTGCAAGTATGTCTGGAGGGGGCACGCCTATGATGCCGGCAAGCGTGTCCCTGTATGTTACGCTCGGAAGTATCGGCGAAGCCTTATGCGTCTTGTAATCGTATTTGTAAAGGTCTGAAAGCAGTATCTGCGTCTCCATCCCGGCCAGCTCGGACATCTGTATCACGCGCCTGTGCGGGACACTTTTTTCGTATACCTGCGATACGACTATCAGCGCATCTATTACCGGTATTATATCTTTTGGCACATTCATAGGCGAGTGCTGAAGCCTGTTTATTATATCCCTTGTAGACGAAGCGTGTATCGTGCCCATCGATATCTTGCCTATGTTCATTGCGGTTATCATGTCGTTGGCTTCTTCTCCCCTTACTTCGCCTATTATTATCATATCGGGGCGCATCCTGAGGGCGTTCTTCACCAATTCTACCATGGGCATGTCTTCGCTGGTCTCTAGGTTGACCGCGTTCTGCTGCATGCTCGTGTCCAGCTCGTATGTCTCTTCTATCGTTACGACTCTTTGTTCTGGCCTGAGAAATGAGAACAGCGAATTCAAGAGCGTGGTCTTTCCGGCTGCAGGCATGCCGCCCATCAGTATGTTGGCGGGCCTGACCTTCAGGCCGTCCATGTAGAGCCACAGCCTTGCCGCTATGCTGTAATCAAGCGTGCCGGAATTTATAAGGTCTATGATGCTAAGGGGATTCTTCTTGAAGTTCCTTATGGTGATATCGTATCCCATGGGCGAATACACTATGTTGGCTCTGCTTCCGCTCGGAACGTGGACATCCAGTATGTTGCCTTTGGCCGCTTCGTTTGTGGCATAGAGTTTCAGTTTCTTTACGAAACGGTCTAGTTCGCTTTTGTCCCCTATTTTTACATCGAGCTTCCTCTGGCCAACCTTGGAATCGTATACGAATATGCTGTTTGTATTGTTTATCATTACGTCCTCTATCGTCTCGTCTGTCAAAAGGTCGGTTATGGGACCCATGTCGTTCATGTCGTTAGATATCTGGGTTATCTCTTCGCTGCTTATGTCAGCCCGTATGTTTTTTGCGGTCTCTGTTATCAAAGCCGCGCGCCTTTCTGGATTGGTTATGTTTACGAATTTCCCCGTCAATTTTTCCAGTATCTGCTCTTCTATAGCGTAAAGGTCTTCATTCACAATAATCACCAAACAATAGATAATAGAATGGCAATCTATAAAATCATTGGTTATTGTGAATTGCATTTTTAACCTTGAGTGAGAAATATAAGCATGGAACAGCTGTTCAGGTTTTCAAAGAAGAGGCCATTCCAATCGGATATGGTAAGCGACATATACGATGCGGTAAGCAAAGGCGACGATATACTGATAAACGCACCGACAGGCATAGGCAAGACAGATGCGTCGATAGGAGCAGTGCTGAGCTATGCGCTAAAAGACAACAAGACGGTGTTCTTCCTCACTCCGAAGATATCGCAGCACAAGATAGCCATAGATTCGCTGCACGGCATAAAACAGAAATTCAAGCTTGATTTCAGGTACGTGGATATTGTTGGAAAGCAGAACATGTGCATAAACGAAAAGGTCAATAGTATAGAGGGCGAATCGTTTTATAGCGCGTGCGAACACCTGATAAAAAACAGCAAATGCCCCTTCTTTTCAAAGGTTAAATTGTTCAAACCAGAGGACGACATAGGTATGCTCGATGCCGCAGATTTGGGACACAACAGCGTCTTCGAAGAATCGTATAACCAAAGCATGTGCGCATACGAGGTTTCGGCAAAGCTCGCGAAGACTGCGAACGTCATAGTCGCGGGTTATTCTCATCTGCTCAACCCCTATCTGAAACAGGCGTTCTTGAAAAAGATAGCACATTCGTTGGAAGATAGCATACTGATATGGGACGAGGCGCACAATGTTCTGAATGCGGCAAATTCCTACTTTAGTGTTACGCTTTCGACCAATGGTATCGCAAGGGCAATGCACGAATTGCAGTCCATAGGCAGCGCAATGGACCTGGGCTACCTCAAATTCGCACTTGAAAGCCTTGCTAAAAAGAAACTGGAGAAGCTGGACGAGGCGTTTGTGGCAAAGGGTGATCTCCCTTCGGACATACTTCAAAGCGCAAATGATATAATAAGCCAATTGGAGAATGCTGCATTGGAGTACATAGAGCAGTCAAAGGCAAAGAGGTCTGCAGCCATGCACATTGCAAAGTTCCTCAACGAATGGATGCACCAGGGACAGTCGACCGCCAGCATAATATCAAGATTCGGAAATTCGGTGAAGCTTTCGCTTACATGCCTGTATCCGGAAAGGGCCATACCCATATTTCAGGAGGCGCATGCCAACGTATTCATGAGCGCTACGCTTCTGCCTTTGAAGATGTATTCCGATTTGTTTGGACTGGAGGACGCAAAATTGAAGAGCTACGGTTCGCCATTCCCTTCGTCCAACAAGCTTGCGATAATAGACGCAGATATAACTACGAAGTATCAGGAGCGTTCGCTTGAGCAGTATAAGCGCATAGCCGAGAAAATAATAAGGATAAAGGAGTCTACACCCGGCAACATAGCTGTATTCTTCCCGAGTTTTGCGGTGCTTGACGGCACCTTTAGGTACATGCACGATTCCTATATATACATACAGCGAAGGGAGATGAGGAACATCGCTGTCGAAAGCATGATAAGGGAATTTCAGAGGAGCGACAGCTCGATGCTATTTGGAGTCATGGGGGGCAGCCTGAGCGAGGGCATAGACTACGAGAACAACAGCATAAAAGGCATAGTAATCGTCGGCATACCCCTGACCAAACCCGACCTCGAACTGAGCGCCAGGATAGAATACATAAACAAGAGATTTTCCGGGAAAGGCAACGAATATGCTTATACGATACCTGCAATAATAAGGGCCATACAGGCTGCGGGGCGCGCAGTAAGAAGCGAAAACGACAAGGCGGTCATAGTGCTCATGGACAAAAGGTACAGATGGCCGATGTACAAATCCGTAGTCTCGAATTCCATACCCGTAAGCGAACCCGTAGACTACATAGGCGAGATGAAGAAGTTCTGGAGGATGCAGGGTGGGTAGCCAACCGCATCTCACAATGCGATGTACGCATAATATAGCAGTATACCTATGGCAATGCCGAAAAGCAACGGAGGTATGGCGGGAAGGGCGCGCTTGAACCTTTTCAAAATAAGCATTGTCAGTGCGAGACCTATGATTGCGCCGAACGTTATGAATAGGCTGAAGGTGAAGCTTAGGTATACCTTGAACGCCGAGACCGCGACCATTAATGGCATGGCAAGATCCCCAGTGCCTAAAGCAACGCTCGCGGATACCGGAATCATGCCTTTCGCCACCGCATTCTTAAATGCAGGATTGGAGATTTTCGCCTTGCGCATCTCCATGTCGTACGCCTTCAGTTCCTTCTTGCTGAAATTGGCTTTGCTTATGGCTTCTACCTCCTTTACATCCACCATGAATGCAAGGTTTTTCTCGGAAACCGCATTGGCCAGCGTTATCATATGCTTGGTTATGAACACAGCTATGAAGTCGTAAACCGCAAGGATTATCATGAATATGAACGCAACCTCAAAGCTGAATCCCACTCCCAGTATTACGCCGACGCCTATGCTTGCGACTATTGCCGCGGTATTCTTCAGATTGGGCCATTTGTTTTTGGCGATTACCAAGGATATGGCCAATACGACGGCAACTATCAACGCCACCGGTATCGCGCTGCCCAAAACCTGCAGCGATATGCCGGAGTTCAGATAAAGCCCTATTATAAGGAAAACCTCGAACGAAGCTATGAATATGACAAGGCCTTCGACAAGCCTGAAAATGCCCTTGTAAAATTTAAGTATCAAAAGCAGCAGTATAGAGAAGAATATGATGTATGCAATGTAAAAAACCGCGCTTGCGGGACTGGATATTGCCTGCGATGCCTGCGCCTGCTGGTATGTTGTGTTGTCGAACACGGCGGTTGACAGCAAAAGCCCGCCAAACTGAACTATCATGAATAGTGCAAGTATCTGCACGAGCTGCCGGTATTCTATAACCCTGAGAGCCATCCGACCACTACTCCGAATCGTGGCGCACTATCTTTATCAATCCCTGCCTCGGGCTGAATATGTCGCCGCTTTTCTCCAG
This sequence comes from Microcaldota archaeon, assembly GCA_027344745.1. Taxonomy (GTDB): domain Archaea; phylum Micrarchaeota; class Micrarchaeia; order Micrarchaeales; family Micrarchaeaceae; genus JAMCYW01. The sequence goes on from DAHWIS010000052.1 coordinate 5,961, forward strand.
TTCGTTTATGTATTTGCTTGCTGATGCTGAATCTATACCTGACTTGCTTGCCTCTTCTATGACACGCACCAGCTTTGCAGAGCCTTCCGACTCTTCAAGCTGCTTTATTATGCCGAGCATGGCGTTTATCTTGTCGACCTTTTCCCTGGGCATGCCGGTAAGTATCGTGTCTATGTCTATTCTGCCGCCGCGGTCTACGGCCAGGGTCTTGAGCATGAATTCGCTTAGGTTTATCGCCCTCTCGGCATCGGATACCAATACGGTTTCGGATAGCCTGGTCTTTGCGCTTGCTTCTGCCATTCTTATCAGGCCTTCTATCTGCCTAGGCGTAATGGGAACTGCGCCTTGCTTTAGACCCGTCCTTCGCAATTCCACATAGTATTCCTGTATCTTTCTCGACGCATCATCTGTAAGCCTGGGCGAAACAAACTTTCTAGCATATGCCACGTATTTGCGCAGGAATTCGCCATTCATGGGTGGAAGTTCGACCTGTTCCACACCTTCAAGTTCTGCTATTATCGCACCTGCCGCCTCGTGCTGTACTAGGATATGCCTTGCTATATTCTTGTCCAACTCTTCATCCATTATGTCTTTTATAGGAAATATCAGGTCGAACCTCGAAAGCAGCGTAGGCGGAATGTCGAACTGTTCGGCTGGATATATATGCGGGTCGAACCTGCCGTATTTTGGATTTGCGGCAGCGAGTACCGCCGCCCTTGCTGAAAACGTAGCTATTATGCCTGCCTTCGCCACGCTTATCGTCTGGGATTCCAGAGCCTCATGGAGTGCGGCCCTGTCCTCGTCGCCTATCTTGTCGAATTCGTCTATGGCGACCACTCCCCCGCTTCCCAGGACCAATGCGCCTGCCTTGAGTGTCCATCCGCCTTCGGAGAATTCGTCCCTCTCTGCAACTGCGGTCAACCCTCCTCCGGTTACGGATTTCCCGCTTACGTATATGCCCTTAGGAACTAAACGCGAAACTGCCTGCAGTATCCTTGTCTTTGCGCTTCCCGGATCCCCAATAAGCAGTATGTGCATGTCGCTCCTTATCGCACCACCGTCAACCAAAAACTTGCCTGTGGTGCCGCCAAAAAGTTGCAGCGTAACCGCCTGTTTTATCTCGTCGTAGCCGTAGATCGAAGGCGCCAGCGATTTGGCTATTTTTTCGAATATCAGCGGATCTGTGGCAAATTCCTTAATCTGCCGCTCCTCGTCTTCGCTTATGGAAAAGTCTGCGAATTCCTTTTGCTTTGGAATTATCGACACGGTGTCTAGGAACATGGTATATAGATTCGTCTCCGATTTGCCCCTCGAGTTCTTCCTAGGGCGAATCCTCAGTATTCCAGTAAGGTCTATTCTGTCCCCGGGTATGACAGTGTTCACAAGGTCGTCTTCCAACCAAACCTCGAGCTGCCATGTGGGCGTATTGCCGCGCAGCTTTTCAAGCGGATCCTGAACTGCTATCTTTTGAAGGTTGATGAATTGCGATTCTTCCTGTATCTGCTTTAGGGATCTGCGCTTGCACTGCGGGCATATTACAGGTACCTCGTCCTTCCCTATCCTGACATGCTGTCTTGCATTGCAAAATGTGCATTCGTATACGCCCAGCTTCACCTTTGGGCTTATCTCGGATCTCTTTACTATAAGGCTGTCGAGCATTATCAGCTTGCCTATGTATGACGAACCGACATCCTGCACCAGCGGGGCGTTTATATTCTGGCCGAAGAACCTGCAATGTACATCCTTGTCGCCGAGTTCTATATTGCTCATCTTGCCCTTGAGCGATGCGTTTGCGGCCCCCAGTATCACCTCCGGCTTGTCTATCAGTTCGGCTGCAAGTTCGGGATCGAACCTCTGCAGGTCCTTTATGTCTATTTTTATACTCTGAAGCCTCGGAAACGATATTATTATGTCGTTTATCTTATCGGAATAATACCTGTCAAGAAACTCGTCGAACCTTAATCTTATAGCTTCTGTTAGGGCGTCTGCCATATTATCATCGTAAAAAATAAGCGTTATGCTATACCCTTATAGTATTTAACTTAAATATTTATATACAGCATAGCTTAACTTTTATCGGAAGTGAAACAGATGCCAAAGATAATAATCACATCAGCATTGCCATACGCAGAAGGAGTTCCGCACTTAGGGAACTTCGTTGGCTCCATACTGCCTGCAGACGTCTATTACAAATACCTTTTTATAACCGGCGCCGACGCCATATACATATGCGGATCGGACCAGCACGGCACTCCGATAGAAGTCCAGGCGATGAAGAGGGGCATATCGCCAAAGGAGCTTGCGGATACGGTGCACGAACAGATCAAGGAATCTGCAAAAAGATTCGGCTGCACCTTCACATACTATGGGAAAACCGATTCCGAAAAAAATAAGGACGTAGTGTACGAAATTTTCGACGCTTTGGACAAGAATGGATACATAAAGAAAGTGGAGGACGTGCAGCCTTATTGCAATGTTGACAAGCGCTTCCTTGCCGACAGGTTTATAGAGGGCGTTTGTCCATACTGCAAGGCAGAAGGCGCACGAGGCGACCAATGCGACAATTGCGGGAACTTATTGGATCCGGACGATCTTATAGACCCGCACTGCGTGATATGCGGAAGCACCGATATAGAGTTCAGAAAGACGGTTAACCTTGCGCTTGACCTGAAGAAGCTTGAACCGGATATAAAGGAATTTGTGGAGAGGAACAAGGCCAACAATTGGAGCAAGAATGCTGTGAACAAGACTTTGAGCTACATATCCCAGGGACTGAAACCCAGGGACATCACGAGGGACATAAACTTGGGCTTCGGAGTAAACAAGAAGGGCTTTGAGGACAAAAAATTCTATGTATGGTTCGATGCTGTGATAGGCTACATAGGAATAACAGGCGAATGGACAGCCAAATGGAAGGATTACTGGATGGGCAAGGATACCGAACTGATACAGTTCATGGGCAAGGACAATATCGAATTTCATACGATGATGTGGCCCGGCATACTCATAGGCAGCAAAATGGGCTTCATTTTACCCCGCACCATAAAGGCGTATGAATTCATGAACGCCAATGGGATAAAGTTCTCCAAAAGCAGGGGCGTAGGCCTAAACGTGCAGAATGCGCTCGATATAATGCCGGCAGATTACTGGAGGTTTGCCCTGATGCATCTGCTGCCTGAAACGTCGGACACCGAATTCTCCATAGCAATTTTCATAGAGATAGTAAATAAGATAATGAATGACAAGATAGGCAATCTCGTGCATAGGGTTTTGACGATAGCAAAGAACAACTATAAGTTGCTGGAGGAAGGCAATGCGGACGCTACGATAACTGAAAAAACCGGAGAAATGGTAAAAGGTTATATCCTAAACTTCGGGCGAGTGGACATGAGGGATGCGCTACAGAGCCTTGTGAAGCTCGCAGAATTCGGCAACGAAATGATGAGCGCTAAAGAGCCATGGAAGATGCTGAAGAATGCAGATGAACGCTCTGCTGCAGAGTTTTCAGCGTTGATGAACGGACTGCTTGGCGTGGTTTATGCATTGGGCATAATGCTGTACCCCTTCACACCCGATGCCAGCAGAAAAATACTATCGTATTTCGGCGTAAAAGGAGATGGGATGAAGGGAATGCTGAACAGGATAGCAGACAGGCCAGAACCGAGGATGGACATTCCGATAACTACTGTTTTCAACAAAGTGAGCGAAACGGAATTGAGGAAGATGGAGAAATATTCGGGCGGCGAACGGTCTGCTTAGAGCAACCGAAAAATGAAAAATCGCATATGCCTCCTGCATTAGATATTGGTATGTGCCGACGGTGCGCCTTTACGCAACTCGAAGGAGCAAGGTGCCATCGAAGGTAAGCGCCATCACTTGCCCTGGCGTTTCTTGTTTATCTTCCTGTGATTTAGGATGTCGTTTTTATAGCATCTGTTGGTGCAGTAATAATTTATCTTTCCGGTTTTGAAGACGTACATAGAGCCCGTACCTTTCTTCATATCCTTTAAACAATAAGAACATTTCATCTAAAACACCAAAGTTGTTACTTGACCTTTATTTCTCTCGCTTCCCTGCTCGTGTCTGGAAGCCTTATTACGTCTTTTGGCTTGGCGGGCCCTATCTGGTTTCTCCTTATTATCCTGCCCTTGTCTTTTCCTTCAAGAATTTTGCAGGACACCTGGTATACCTCGCCGTACATGCCGGTCTTTACCTTCATGTTGACTTCCACTATTTCGGCTAGGAAGCCATGGAACTGTTGCGGTTGGTCATCTGCCATAATTATCAACTTTGCATTGCATCAGGAGAAATCACGCGTTTGCGCTCTCATCCTTTGCCTCTTCTTTTTTAGCTTCCTTCTTTTCCTCTTTCTTTTCTTCCTTCTTTTCCTCTTTCTTAGGAGCCTGTTTCTGCGAGGTTCCAGTTATCTTTGATATGACATCCTTAATCGAATTAGATGCGCTTCCCTGGTCTTCCACGGCTATTGCAGAGCACGGGACATTCATGCCTATTGCCTTTCCCAATTCCTGCTTTGTAGGTACATATGAATACGAAATCTTCTTCTGCTCGCATATTGAAGGTATATGGATCATTATCTCTTCTGGTTCGACATCTTCTGCCATGACCACAAAGGATGCAAGACCTCTCTCGACACTTTTCGTCACCTCGTTGACGCCCTTCTTCACTTTGCCAGATTGCTTTGCAAGCTGCAACGCTTCGTATGTCTTTGCCACAACATCCTTAGATACTTCGAATTTCACGTATGATTTTGCCATTTCAACACCTTGGTTTTAACTTCATCGGTAGTTTCCCTTAAACTTAGAAGAAAGTTAATATCATTTTATCCAGAAAGCTATTTAAGCATTCCTATATTTTGCAGCCCTTCCGTTAATCGCGGTTATTTACGCAAGGAACTGATTAGGCGTAGGCGGTTCAGGCGGCTGCCCTTTCCTTGTCCTTATCTCCCTGACTACCTTGTCCTGGAGGTCCTTGGGCAGTTTTTCGTAGCCTGCAAATTCCATGTACCATATCGCCCTGCCTTGAGTCAAACCCCTCAATTCATTGGAGAAGCCCTTTAGGACCTCGGCTACTGGCATCTTGGCGGTCATAGAAACCTGCTCCCTATCCTGCGTTATTGTTCCAACTTGGCCCCTTCTGCTCTGCACGAATGTTATTACGCTTGATAGATAATCCTGGGGTATGTTTATAGTAAAGTTCTGCTTGGGCTCCAGAAGCGACACGCCTGCCGTAAGCGTAGCCGCATATGTGGCATTTCTCATCGCAGGTATTACTTGCGCCGGCCCCCTGTGCACCGGATCTTCGTGTATTGTTGCATCTACTATGCTGACCAAAAGACCCGAGCATTTCTCTCTTGCAAGCGGACCGTCCTTCACGGCTTCTTCGAATCCGTCGATCAGAAGCTCCATGACTTCGTTCATGTACTGCACCCCGTGCGTCACGTCCGCCATCAGGCATTTATTGTAAACATCCTCTACGTTTTTGGCTATGGTCCTGTCCAAACCCGCAGCAACCATTGCCTCTATGGCGTTCTGCCCTTTCGGCTTTCCGTCCCTTATCGCACCTTCGTCTATGGCCTTTTGCACGCCTTCCGGAAGGGGTTCGACCGTAACGTAGAACTTGGAGTGCTTGTTAGGGGTCTTTCCCTCGACTGGGCCCGCTTTGCTGTTTATCGTCTCTCGATATATGACGATAGGTTCGCTGGATATTATCGGTATCTTGAAATCGTCCTTAAGCTTTGTCTCTATTATTTCCAGGTGCAGCTCGCCCATCCCGCTGACAAGGTGCTCGCCGGTTTCCTGATTTATCTCGGTTATTATAGTAGGATCCTGTTTGGAAAGCTCTCTGAGCGCTTCTATCAGCTTTGTAGTGTCTCTGGAGTCCTTGGCTTCTATGGCTTTCGTCACGACAGGTTTTGAGTAGTGGGTTATCTGTTCGAACGCCTCTATGGGCTCCTCGCTCAGCGTATCTCCGATGCTCACATCCTTGAGGCCTACTATCGCGGCTATGTTTCCTGCAGGTATCTCATCGACTATGACTCTCTCGGGACCCATGTACACGCCTACCTGCTGTATCTTTTGGGTGTTCTGCTTTCCGGATATATGAAGTTCTACGCCTTTTTTTGCAATGCCCGAAAATACCCTTCCTACCAAGACTTCGCCGCTGTGCGGATCGTATGTCATGTTGAATATCACTATGTTTGTCTTTGCTCTTATGTCTGCGGAAAGCATAGCCTTTGCTTCATTGCTCTCCAAATCGCCATGCCATATCTTAGGTATCCTGTACCCCTGCGCCTGCTTAGGATTCGGAAGATGGTCTATCATCATTATAAGCGTCGCGTCGTCTATCGGCGCTATTTCTTGAAGTTTTTTTTCGTTCCCCTCTGCGGTAAGTGTAAATATCTCCTTGAATGATACCTTGTACTTTTCCATTATGGGCTTTGATATTGCCCATTTTTTGCCGCAGAGCCGAAAGCTACGCT
>DAHWIS010000071.1 GCA_027344745.1 Microcaldota archaeon
TACGAATCAAACTCATCGACTTTTGTGCTAATATAATTGAATATGTCTACGTCAGTATATTCTTTAACAATCTTATTAATTGGGCTTGAACGTTCAACCACATAGCAGAAATCTGTTATATACGGTCGAAATGCAAACTTAGTTATGTTTCGTTCTTCGTAAGGTACATCTCTCTGTGGCACCTCCTTACGTATTTTATCGCTAAGCTCCTTAGTACATGCAGATAACAAGCGTTTTAGTTCGTCATTGTCCATGAATAATCCGATGATTTCTATTTAAATGTGGTAAATATATAACTTATCCATAAATGGGTAGACATTCCATACCTTTTTAAGAACGTCGGGATTTGTACGTATAAAAATTCGCCCTGGCCGGGATTCGGACCCGGGTCGCAAGCGGCCTGCCGCACAAAAGTGCGTTGACAGGCTCGCATCCTAACCACTAGACGACCAGAGCATCATATATTCTATGCAAAAAGGTTTTATTAAACTAACTAAGCGAAAAGCCCTAATTCATAATTCACGCTTCTCGTGCCATTATATGGCAAACAAACGGGCATCGTTTCCTGTTGAATCACATTACGAATAAATATATCCTATTTGAGGGAAACCGCAATTATTATAAATTTCCCAGTAATTATATATTTTAGGATGTGTTTATGGTATTTGTAGACAATTTGGCGTACGCGCTCTTCTTGTTAAGCTTTTCAGGATTTTTGATCCTTTATGTAGTAACGTCCATTTATTTGTCTTATAGGAAAAAGGAAAGAGACTTCAGCGCAATCCTTTCTGCTGCAAAAGTGCCTATCGCAGTTGTAGGTGCGTATATGGTCATATTGGGTATGGTGAGCCAATTCACATGGCCACTGCCAGGAAGCTACAACATACTTTTTTTCGATCCGCTTGTCTCATTTGGTCTCATAATGGTTGCATTCGCATTCTCCATACACTATAAAATAAAATTTGATAATATAGGCTTTTTTGGACTCATGATAGGCATCATGACAATAATATACGGTATACAGGGATATAATATAGGTCTTACTAGCGAACCATTCGCTCTATTGATTCTTTATTTTCTGTATGGAATAACCGGAGTATTTTCATACCCTGTCTCAATCATTATGGAAAGACTGCCAGGAATCAAAAAAGATCCATGGATCGGATGGACCGTATGTATCGTAATATTTTGGCTTGCGTTGCTTGCATCAAGCCTTATATCCGGATACATAGGCTATATGGCAATACCTGTGCATCTTGCAAGCGCTCCTTAACCGTAATGCTTTAGCCAATGTCACACAAGAAGTGAATTGCATTTTCTTTTATGTGTACTCTAATTGTATTTGGTTGCTCTGCAACGCGAAACTTATCGTTCCAAATATTCAAATTCTATTTCCATAGGGCGCTTCTTTTGCATTTATGCAAACCGTTCTTATGGTTATTTGCGTCATTCCCCGCTCTTTTCCTCGATCTTGCGCTGCAGCTTCTTCATATTCCTTGAGAGATATGCAAAGTTAAGTGCGCGGTCAAGAGCTATCAGCCCTATTGCAGTCCCGCCTATTATCTCTACTTCATGCTCTATCTCTGCCTTTGCATTAGATACGCTGCCTATCTCCTTTTCTGCATTTGGCAGCGCCTTGTTTATTGTGGCCATCTCCTTCTGGACTTGTGGCAGTGCGTTATTTATTGTGTTGAGGTTTGAGGTTATTTGGGGCAATGCTGCGTTTATCGTACTCATGTTTTTTTGCGTCTGCGGTATTTCATCCTTTATCGTGTTTAGGCTGGTCTGAAGCTGTGCTATTTCATTCTGCAGATTTGTCCCTAGCTTATTCAGGTTGTTTATCTCCTGTTGAAGTGTTTCTGAAGCCTGTGGTTGTTGTGTGGGACTGCTTGTAGTAGTTGTGCTGCTCGGAACGGCATTCTGCTGGCTCTGAGACTGCGCTACAAGGCTGTATCTATTGTTGTTGTATAGCGCATTCTGGTCGGGCCTGTTTTGAAACTCCAAAGTGCCAATGCCAACGCTTGCCGCAAAGAGAACACTTGCTGCCGTTATCCGCAAAGCAGCGTATCTTTTCCTCCTGACGGGTTTCATGTCTTCCTGAGCTTCTATGTGTTTTTTGTGTAAATGTTTCATCTGATTACCGATACAAGTATCTGTCAGGTCTGTATAAATAGGTTTCTGAGGCGCATATGCCGCACTATTCGGATTCCATTCCCGTTGGGGTGATTCGAACACCCAACCTGCCGGT
>DAHWIS010000073.1 GCA_027344745.1 Microcaldota archaeon
CGTCTATGCCGTAGAGTTTCCTATACAAATTAATCCATTCCACTGCATGCTTTTTGGCCAAAGAATACGGATTAGACGGTTCGCTTATAGATCCAGAGGTTGGAAATATTATTGGCGTTTTGTCCCTCCTTGCCTTCTCCACGAATTTCATGGTCAATCCAAGCCCATCCTGAAAATATTCGTACGGCATTTCTTTAGACCTCCTTATCAATGTCCTAGCTGCCAAATGTACTATAAGATCATATCTTTGATCGTCAAATTGGCTATCTATGTCAAACCCATAAACGTCATGCTCAGTTTGCAAATCAGCATAAACTACGGAACCTATAAAGCCCTTATGTCCCGTAACCAAAATCTTCATGCGTTATCATCCAAAATGATTTCGTAATGTACAAATAAAAATATGGGCCTGGAGAGATTTGAACTCTCGACCTCCCGATTTCTGCTTAATCTGTGTAAAGCTATCAGTCGGGCGCTCCAACCATGCTAAGCTACAAGCCCTTTCATGTTCTTATTTTTGCAAAAAGGATATAAATACCTGCAACTAAAGTCTGATCTCTATTATCTTTCCGCCTGGCGATTCCTCCCTAAAAATCTGCGTTTGAAACTTATAAAGCCTCACATTTTTCTGTTTCCAATAGTCCTCTGGTAATCCTGCTTTCACACATGTTTCATCAAGATACCTCTCCGCCCCCCATTTTTGCTCGACAGCTACTATCGGAAGCAGCAAACCGCTATAACTTCCATATTCTATTAAGGTACCGTCTCTGCCAACAACGATTGCTTTAAGGCGCTCTTTCTCCCCTCCCTCTACTATTGCAGGTCTGGAAAGTATGCTCACCTCTATTGTCGATTCCTCCAATTCGGGTCTTGATATCGGAATGAATCTCGGATCTTCAAATGCCGCCGCGAGCGAGGCCAATACGAGCGTCTTTTTTATAGGTTTGTTGGATCTAGTAAAACCTACACACCCTCTAAGTGCTCTTGTTGGATAATGTTCTATCGTAACAAATATGCCGGTTTTCTCATCAAATTCGCTTATGCTATTTTCTACTATTTCTGGTTTGAATTGCGGGTTTTTTATATAAAGTTCTACTGCTGCCCTTGCGGCATTTACGAGTTTCTTGCCTTCTTGCAATGTGTAAGCATGCATGATATAATTGCTTAGATTAATTATTTAGTATATTAGCATGCTAAAATATTTGGTGTTCGTTTGAAGAAAATCACAATTTATACCGATGGCGCAGCACGAGGCAACCCCGGAGAGAGCGCATCAGGTTATATAATATACGGAAAGGACGGAGAAATACTTAAAAAGCACGAAGAATATAATGGGGTCAAAACCAACAATTATGCGGAATACAACGCAATATTACTTGCATTGGGCTGGTGCACTAAGAACATGGGCAATCCAGAAAAATTGGGCGTTGTACTATATTCCGACAGCCAATTAGTTGTGAACCAACTGAACGGCGTATACAAAGTAAAATCATCAGATATGCTTGAATTCAATGAGAGGATAAGAACGATAATCGGGAACTTCGGATCATTCAAGATAATAAACGTCCCTAGGGAGAACAAGAGCATAATACTCGTAGACGCGGCGCTAAACCTTTTTCTCGACAAGCACCAAAAAGCGCGAATATATAAACCTAATAATCTATAAATATTTAATTTATGCAATCAAATTGTATCTAAGTGATTCCATTGTCCGAGGAAGCAGTACAACCAAGTGAGAGTCCGTCTCAATTAGACCCAAATGCAAAGGACCACTGGAAGAAGGGCAACAGCCTATTTGAGGCTAGCAAATTTGATGAAGCTATAAAAGAATTTGATGAAGCTATACGCATATACCCGAATTATTCAGATGCCTATTTTAATAAGGCGCTTACGGAGCGCATAACGCGCAATTATGATGCTGCAAAGGCAGACCTCGAAAAGGTCATGGAATTGCAGCCAGGCAGTCCCGATGCGCCCCTGTTATTCGGAGATATATTGGAATCGAGCAACGACTTACTCGGGGCAAAGTATTGGTATGAAAAATCCCTCAAAATAGACTCGGGGTACTCCGAGGCAAAAAACCGTTTGGAACATCTCGATTCACTTATACATATGGATTATGGGAGCTCGCAGAAAGAGGAGCAGATAGCCATAAACAGCCCTATAATCAAGAACGCTAATAATGAATTGATAGAAGAAGGACAGATAAAAAGGGTAAAATTCTACAAATCCAATGTAAAGTTCGACAGTGTAATGGGGTTGGAAAAGGTAAAGAAATATCTCCATGACAATGTGATACTTGCGATACAGCATCCAGAGCTATTCAAAAAATATGGCAAGAAGCTAGGCGTGGGGCTTATACTATATGGCCCCCCCGGGAATGGAAAGACCCACATAGTGAATGCAATAGCGGGGGAAGCCGGCGCCAATGTAATAATAGCCCAAATAAACCAGATAGTCGATATGTATACCGGGAATACTGAAAAAAATCTTAAACAAATATTCGAGCAGGCGAGACAAAATCTGCCATGCATAATATTCTTCGATGAGCTCGACGCATTGGGTGTCAAAAGGGGGGGCGGCCAGGAAGGAGGAGAAAGCTCCGCCCTGAGGCTTGCAGTAAACGAATTCCTCGTGCAGATGAGTGGGGTCGAAAAGAATCCAGACGGGCTTTTCGTAATAGGCGCCACTAACCATCCGTGGGATATAGATCCGGCGCTTAAGCGAAGTGGGAGATTTGGAGACAGCGTATACTTAATGCCCCCAAAATACAAAGACAGGAAAAAACTCTTTGAATTTTATACCAAAGATAAACCAAAATCGCACATAAACCTAGGTAGACTTGCAAGAGCCACCACTGGATTTTCAGCTGCCGACATAGAAAGAATATGCGATAAGGCCGCAATGCTGCCGTTGCTGCACGAATACGAGTACAAGAGCGGGAGAAGCCTGACTATGAAAGACATGCTGAAAGTACTGAGAGACAAGGACACAAGCGGAAGCTCCTTAGACGAATGGTATTCAATGGTAAAAAAGGACGTCATAAGCAAGACCGAAACACAAACAGTAGACGGAAAGAAACAGGAGATAGTGAAAGAAGGCAAACTGGACCCGCAGGAAAAAATCCTTTACAAGGCCATGGTAAAAGACATAAAAAAGAATACAAACGCAAGGAATATAAAGATCAGGCACTTCATGAGATGGTTTGCGCTACACCTATTTTGACAAGTCATGAAGAGTAAGAAGGTACAGATTAATTAGGCCTTAGCCGGGGTTTTCGCAATATGTGTCGAACCCGGACTTGAGGATCCACAGTCCTCCGTGCAGCCGTTACACCACTAAGGCACCAGTGTACTCTTAATACATACAAACAGTTATTTAATAAAATCTATTTATTACGTTCGGAGCTTAGATTGACAATTATTACAGCGTAGATGCGGGGCTTGCTGGCGCTGCGTATTACAAATGCATTCCCGGTTGTGTTGAGTCTGATTCCGTCTGCAGTTGCCGCACTGATCAATGACTCTCTCCAGCCCTGGTACGATGTCATATTCATTGGCTCCGTGCTTGCGATTATATCCCTGAAAGATTGTACCGCAAGAAGGTTTGCATAGCTGCTAAAATATCCATATACATCATATGTTGCGGTTGCCTCCCTGCCTATGGCTACTACCGAGACTATGGCAAGCATACTTACCGATACTAATAACATACCGTAAAAAGACATCTATGCACCGCATAAAGACAGACAAGAAAGACCATAAGTTGCATTCTTGTTGTCAACCAAGCAGAAATTTTCGCGTTTTGTACAAGACTCATTTCCATACGCCGATATCTGCCCATTATTATCCACAGTAATCCCGATTATGCCATAAGCCCTTATGATATTTTCCATCATACTATTGCAGCCGGCCTTATGTCCCGGATCGGATATGCACCTATGCAGTGTCGAATTTCCGTAAAACAGGTTTGTAATGTCATATCTTGCATTTATAAGCCCAAAATCGTAAGATGGTCCCTGTGCCGAGTCATATGCAAGCATTGAGGCTATCGAAAGCGATGTTCCAGCAATAAGCAAGGCAATAAATACTTCAAACATCGCCATTTGTGCTTTCATCGGATTACCTTATATTTACCTGCGATCCGTCTACTACATATGAGCTGTTCGTCCCGCGGTAATTTTTTATGATTGCCGTTATATTGGTAAATTCGAATGGCGAATATGTCCGGCATTTATAAAGCAGCTCGTTTGAATTGGGAATATCACAATACTTCGATGTGCTGTTTCTTGCGGATATAAATGCGTTTTCATATCTATTATACCCCGAGATTGACTGAAGTATCGAACTGAGATCGCTTCCGCTAACTTCGGAATTATTATAGTAAGCCAGTACTGCATTTACGCTATTCATCTGCTGCATGTATGGCGAATAATAAGTAAGATTGACTATTTTTTCAACGGAATTATCCTTCACGAAAAGCTCGTTGTTATACGGCCTTGGGTAAAATCCATCTATTGCTCCAGAGATATCTGCACTCCCATAACTTATATTTTCATACAATAACTGGTTTTTATTTACCCTCTGGGTCAAAATAGATGAAAGCCGTGCAGTATTGTTGGTTAAGTTTAATGTTAAATTGTAAAGCTTGGATGCTGTTTGGTTCATCTGCGAATAATTCACACCTGTTGGATTCCGATATACGCAGTATGTTACCGTGGGTGCCCCGTAATCGTAATAGCAATATCCCGAGGATATGAAGAAATACCATTTAGCATCTCCGCATTGTTGTGCTATCGGGAGCTGCTGATACCACCAGTTCAGTTGGCTGCAGTGCGAACTGTAAGAGAGGCTATAAACGGGATGCGATCCGGACGCACCGAATGCCGCATATTCCCCGTTTGCTATAATGCTTGGGCTATAATTGTAATCTTGCGGCACAGGGGCAGCTACGGTTCCAAGGCCTGAAAATACGTGCGTGTTTAAGAAGGCATTTCTATATGCTACTCCATTCTGCGTTGCAAAAGTTGCAGTTATCTCTATAGTCTCATTTCCAGTTCTGCTCGGAATGAATTCGGAATACAGTAAACCCATTCCAGCAATAGTCTCATTGCTGAATGTATCTGGGCTTACCACCCCATTGCCGTTATCGTTTATGGACAAGCTCTTTAGGAACATTCCGCTCTGCCCTGATAATATTATATCTATCGGGGTTGCTTTATTGACGTAAGCAGAATTTGGGACGCTGGCAAATAAGTTTGGGCCATAGCTATAATTTCCACCCATTACGAGCGTATTCCCTATATCCGACGTATGATTGAGCGCATATGAAACGAATTGTCTTTGCGAAGAATTCATATGCGTATATATACTCAACACGGTTACGCTAAATGAAGCTACGGCTGCGGATATTATCAAAAATTCAATTGCTGTTTGCAGTTTCATTATTATTCACCGATAATGCATACATCTTGTCATTCAGCGCAAAAATTCTCTTTAGGTTGCAACAGTTTTGCATGTTCTGTGGGTATTGATATATCGTGTATGACGAATCATTAAGTCCAAAAACAACATCGGTCTGGTTGTTCTCCATGCTATAAACGAATTTCTGTGCAATAAGATTATCCATCATATTGTTTCCAGCATGTATCGCTTTCAAGTATATGAGATGGGAATTTATGATATATCCATATTCAAATACGGAGAACGAGGATAGGAATATGGCCAGTGCTACAAGGGTCTCGAAATTTATCACAATGCCCTTTTTGTATTTCATTCAACCGCCGAAGTAATATCCGAACGAGCCATTGCTCACGAAGCCGTTGAGAAGTCTATTTATCGAATTTGCTTCTGCGGAAATTTTTGCGGATTCGGCTCCAGTATATGTTGTAACTTTGTAAGTTGTCCCATACACCAAAAGTGTGACCGTTATCGCGATCATCAGGGAAATCATGACGCTAAA
>DAHWIS010000075.1 GCA_027344745.1 Microcaldota archaeon
GGATTCCGATGACCCATGGCTCTCGACCTACGATATGATTTTTGTATCAACCGAAAAGTTTGACAGTCTGATGAGGCACAGTATAGAATGGCTGCTCGATGTTGGATGTGTGGTATTTGACGAAATTCACATGATGGGCGAATTTTCTAGAGGACCTACGCTCGAACTGCTCGTAACCAAAATAAAGGAATTTTCAAATATCCAAATAATCGCGCTCAGCGCGACTATCGGAAATGCCGGCGAAATAGCTGAATGGCTGAATGCCGAGATTGTACAAAGCGATTTCAGGCCAGTGAAATTGAAGATAGGGGTTGTTTACGGGAATGCGGTTCATTACAGGGAAAAGCAAAAAAAAGCCATGCATAAGGAAATGCTTGCCGGATCCAGTCCAGTCCAGGAATTGAGGATTGTTGAGGATACACTTCTAAAAAATAAACAGGTACTGCTGTTTTACTCGACGAGAAAGCACACCGAATATGGCGCCAAGAGAATTTCAGATACAATAAAAAAAATCCTGAAAGAAGATGAACGTTCCGAACTTAAAAGAATAAGCAACAAAATTCTCAATTCGCTTGCCGTACCGACAGAACAATGCATATCCCTATCAAGACTGGTAATGGACGGGGTTGCATTCCACCATGCAGGGCTTTTGCCTGAACAAAGGGTATATGTGGAAGAAGCCTTTAAAAGCAACGTATTAAAGGCTATCTGCGCTACGACCACTCTTTCGCTTGGGGTCAACATGCCGGCGCATACTGTTTTGGTAAAGGACGTATACAGATATAACGGAGACGAAAGCGTCCACATCGGCATAAACGAGGTAATGCAGCTATTCGGCAGGGCAGGCAGGCCAAAATATGATACTGAAGGGAGAGCCCTGCTCATCGCTTCGTCAAACAGCAAGATAAAGGAACTGTTTGAGGAGTATATTGACAGGGAGTTAGACCCTATAAATTCAAGCATGGGGGTGACACCAATATTAAGAATGCATATTCTTGCATTCATTGCAGAAAATTTTATCAACAATGAAGAGGAAATGAAAAAGTTCATTGCAAGAACATTTTATGGTTATCAATATGGAGATATACGCACGATAACTGAAAATATAGAAACTATACTGGAAGAGCAGACAGAATGGGGGTTCATTAAGAAAGACGGCAATATATACACAGCCACGCCATTGGGAAAGAGAATAAGTGAGCTTTATATAGATCCATTATCTGCGAAATGGATTGTTGAAGCTTTGAAGAGTAAACGCGACATTATGTCCAATCTATTTATGATTGCGAATACCTTGGAAATGAGACCATACGTAAAGGCGACAGAGGAAGCTCTTGCGGAATACGTAAACTACAAAAATACTATCAGCGAAGAATTATTGAAAAAATTTGAATTCCCGGATTATGGATTGTACGAACCTGATAAGGCTTTCAGCACCGCCCTGATGTTCCATGATTGGATTGAAGAGGTAAAAGAGGTAGAATTGCAAAAAAAGTATTCT
>DAHWIS010000077.1 GCA_027344745.1 Microcaldota archaeon
GCAGTTGACCGTAGGCTTATCAGATGATCGCATGGCAAGGCCGAAATATATCAAACTCGAACATATGATGCACCCAAAGAGCGTAGCCATAATCGGGGCTTCGTCCAACCCCGATAAGGTAGGCCACATAATACTGCAAAACTACATGGATGTAGGTTTTTCCGGAAAGCTTTATCCGGTAAACATAAACGCGGAAGGCGACATTTTGGGCCTTAAATCATACAAAAGGATAAATGACGTTAAGGATGCCGTAGATCTCGCAGTCATAGCGGTACCTGCGGCAATTGTGCCGTCGATATTGGAGGAATGCGGCAAGGCAGGGGTTAAAAGCGCCGTAGTAGTCAGCGGAGGGTTTGCTGAGGTGGGCGAAGTAGATTTGCAGGAGCGCCTTGCCAAGGTAGCGGAAAAATATTCGATGCCCGTGCTCGGGCCGAATTGTTTAGGCATAATGGATCCGCGTGCTAGGATAGATACACTTTTTTTACCGACCTTCAAGCTGGATAGGCCCAGCATAGGAGGGGTAAGCTTCGTATCGCAGAGCGGTGCGGTAGGCAGCACAATATTAGATCTAATAGCGCACGAGGGGTTCGGGTTGGCGCGCTTCATATCATACGGCAATGCCACGGTAGTCGACGAAGTCGATATATTGAATTACCTTGCCGAAGACGATGATACTAAGGTTATAATATTTTACTTAGAGGGAGCCAAGAGAGGCAGGGACTTCATAGAAATTGCGAAAACGACCACGCTGAAGAAACCGGTTGTTATAATTAAAGGGGGTAAAACCCACGAGGGTGCCAAAGCGGCGCAGTCCCATACCGCATCGCTTGCCGGGAGCTACCAGGTATACGAGGCGATATTCAGGCAGTTCGGCTTTACCATAGCGAACGACCTTGACGAGCTGCTATTCTTCGGGAAGATATTTGACACTCAGCCTTTGTGCAAAGGCAACCGCGTAGCAATAATAACCAACGGCGGAGGCACAGGCGTATTAGCGACAGACGGTTTATATGAAAACGGATTGCAGGTGGCTTCGCTGTCCGATCAATCAAATAAGGCATTGAGAAAGGCGATGCCGCCAATAGTGAACATAAGGCTGCCCATGGATATGGCTGGCGATGCGGACGACAAAAGATTCGGCGCAGCATTGGATATAATATCGAATGACCCGGGAGTCGATGCAATAATGGTCATTGCTTTGTTCCAGACCCCGGGTGCAGATTCGCGTGTCGCAGCCTCGCTTATACACTACGGTTCGTCTATGAAAAAACCAATGGTAGTAGTCAGCCCGGGAGGCAGTTATACAGAGGTGCACAAACGGATGATGGAGAGTTCAGGGGTGCCGGTATACGATTCCCCGGAGACAGCTGCAAAAGCGCTCAAAGCACTTATCGACTATTCGAATTACCTTGAAAACGCAAGGAAGCTCTACGCCAGCGGCAATGTGCGGGGGAAACGCCCAGGCTAACACAGGAGGCATTAATGAAAATGAAACATGCATTACGCACCAATGGCCATGGGATACAGAAAGAGTTAAATATTTTTAACTTTTAACGTTAGACTTAAATAGATTTACACCTATTTCCTAAGTGAATCTGCAAAGTAGATATTTAGAGGTATTTATCAATAGAGGGATTGAATGGCTAATGTATATGATGTTAAGGCGGCGGACCTTGTCCACAAGGCTGCGGATATGCTCAAAGAGAAGATAAAGAAACCGGAATATGTAGACTTCGTCAAATCTGGCGCCGGCAAGGAGAGGCCTCCGGAAGACCCGGACTTTTGGTATGTCAGGAGCGCGTCGATATTGAGGCAGGTTTACCTGAACGGACCCATAGGCGTATCGAAGCTTAAGATAAGGTATGGGAACAGAAAGGCGCACACGGTGCACAGGAAGCATATGGTACCTGCAGGAGGCAGCATAATAAGGAATTCTTTCAAGCAGCTTGAAGAAGCCAAGCTTGTCAAGAGAACGCCGTCCGGGAGGGTTATAACGCCCGAGGGTAAATCGTTCCTGGATAAGATTTCAAAGGAGATCGTAGGAAATTAATCCTAGGTAGGAGGATAAGGCGTAGGTGATTACATTATGGCAGGCCCACAGGCACAGCATGATCCGGAAACAGATAAGGATATGCGAAAGGCAATTTCAAAAATGTACAAGCAGGCGCAACAGGAGCAGCAGATTAAAGCTTTGATGAGGCAGATACTCGATGCGCAGGCGTATGAAAGAATGATGAATATAAAAGCTTCGAACGGCGAGCTTTACATGCAGTTGGCGCAGGTAATGATATCGCTTGTGCAGTCAAGGCAGGTAAATGGCCTGATAAGCGAACAGCAGTTCCTGTCGATACTCAGGAAGGTAATGCCAAGGCACGAGCCGAAGGTTGAATTCAAGCACAAATAGGTAATCATATGTCTAAAAAAGATTTGGAAAAAAAGAGGAAATTGGGAAAACAGATCAAAAGGGCGAGACGAATCCCTTTACTTGCGACGCTTAGGACGCATAGGAGCATACAGTTCAACCTGTTCAACAGGGACTGGAGGAAGACCAAACTTAGGTCCAAGATAAAGGTGTAATTATGGCAAATAGGATACTCACTATAAATCTCAGAAGATACTTAGTCACGCAGCCCAGGAATAAAAGGCAAAAGAAGGCTACGCGTTACGTACGCGAGAGGATTGCACACTATACAAAGGTGCCTGAAGAGAACGTCAAACTAGATATGTCGTTGAATTCGCTAATAGTGAAGAGGCACGCGAAGAGCATGATGCCGCTGAAGCTCGACATAAGCATAGAGGGTGGCAACGCAACGGCGATGCCTTTCGTTGAGAAAGCCGCAGCAGCCGGCAGTGCGCCAAAGCCTAATGCCAAGAAAAAGGATGCCAGAGCGGATAAAGACGCAAAAGCGGCGGGCGTGCAGGAAAAAGGAGTAGGTAAGGAACCGGTTAAATCAACTCCTCCGAAGAAGCAATAATTTTAAGTTTTATGGTAATATGAATGGGCGTTGCCAAATATGCGATCAATGGCAGCAGCTTCGTTGGCGCATTCGTATCGATAACAGAGAATTACGCTTTTACGGGCAGGAATCTCACCAAGAGCAGCAAGGCAATATTGGACGAGGTGCTGGGCATCAAGCGCATCGAATTTTCCGTAATGGGATTTGACATGATAGGCATATTCGCTAAAGCGAACTCCAACGGCATAGTATTCTCAAACATGATTGAGGACAGCGAATTGGAAGCCTATAAAAAATTTGGATTGGATATTGGCATAAGCGTGCTGGAAAGCGGCCTGAACGCCATAGGCAATAACATACTTGCGAACGATAGGATAGCGCTCGTCAATCCCGAATACAGCAAGGAAGAGATAAATAGCATAGCTGAGACATTAGACGTTGAGGCCATTCCCATTAGCATAGGGGGATTCAAGACCGTAGGCGCGAATAACATACTCACAAACAAGGGCATGGTTATAAACAACAGGTGCACGGAAGAAGAAAAAGAACATATAGACGGCATAACCGGATTTGAATCTTCAACGGCTACCGCAAACCTGGGGTCTGTCAACATCGGGTTGTCCGCAGTGGCCAATTCGAAGGGCCTTGTGGTGGGCGATGAAACTACAGGATTTGAGCTCGCAAGGATGATGGACGCATTGGATATTAAATAGGTGTTTTGAATGAAATTTAGCGTAGAAGGATTTGTAGCAAGAAAGGGCATAAAGAAGTTCAAGATGGAGGCCGAGGCAACCAACGAGAAGCATGCAACAGCACTGATAATAACTAGGATAGGAAGCAAGCAGGGAGTTAAGAAAAACGCCATAAGAATAGAATCCGTAAAGAAGGTGGATTAAAATGGCTGAAAACCCGAAGCCAAACGCCCAAAGCAAGGAAGAGATGCAGGCTACGCTGAATTACCTGCGCGAACAGTACCAGAACCAGTATTTTGAGGTCGGACAGGCACTCAACGCAGCCTTGGAAACGCTTACCGATATGAATAATGCCAGGGCAACGCTCGAAAAGGCCGATTTCGTAAGCAACAGAGAGTTGTTGACGCCCCTAGGGCGATACGCTTACGCAAAAGCCAAACTCTCCGATGTGGACTCGGCCGTAGTAAACGTAGGCGCAAATTATTTCCTAGAGTATACCATAGACGATGCAAAGGCGTTCATAAGCGGGTTGTTGGACAGGCAGACCAAGCTCATAAACCAGTTGATGAAAAGCAAGGGAGAATTGGAAAACGCATTGATTGATGTTACTGCAAGAATGGATAAATTGATGGAGTAAGTGTGCCCATGTTTGATGAATTGAAGAAAAGGCTCTCTAGCGCAATAAAAGGCATGGTCAGGAAGGAAGAGGATGAAATAGGAAAACCGCCAGAAGAGCATGGCGATGCCGAAAACGAAAACCAAAAACAGGGTTCTGCGGGCGCAGTAGCCCACATAGAAAATGCAATCGAGACTGACAAACCGATTGACGCGCAAAAGGAAAATACCCACGTAGCAACAACAGAGCGCGATGGCAAGCAGGCTGCTGGAAGGGCGCATGACGGCAGGGAGGCAATAAAGATCTCGCTAAGCACGAAGATAAAGGGCAAGATCGTGGGATCGGTCGCATTGAACAACGACGACATAGCGCATTTTCTTGAAGTGCTCCGGGTGTCGATGCTCGAATCCGATGTGGCATATGATACAACCGAGGAATTCATAGGCATGCTTGACAGAAAGCTGCACTTGCTTAGGTTCGACTCGAGGAATCTGTCGAGCAGCATGATAGGCGCAGTCCGCGAGTCGCTGCTCGAAATACTGAATAAGAACCAAGCGCACATGAATCTCGATAAATTGATAAACGATTCTATAAGCAGTGGTAAAACCCCAGTGAGGATTCTTTTTCTCGGGCCCAACGGAGCCGGAAAAACTACAATGATTGCCAAACTAGCGCATATGCTAAAATCTAAGGGGATAAGCTGCGCCATGTCGGCAAGCGACACATTCAGGGCGGCGGCGATAGAACAGACCGAATTCCATGCGAACAGGGTAGGCGTGCCTGTGATAAAGGGGAGTTATGGCGCAGATCCTGCAAGCGTCGCGTTTGATGCGATAGCGTATGCAAAATCACACAGGATAAACGTGGTATTGATAGACACCGCAGGAAGGCAGGAAACCAACAAGAACTTGATCAGCGAGATACAGAAGATATCCAGGATTACCGAACCCGATGCAACGATATTCATAGGCGAGAGCACTTCCGGAAATAGAATAGCCGAGCAGATAAACGAGTTCAGCAAATCCATAAAGATAGATGGGATTATACTTACAAAACTCGATTGCGACGCTAAAGGAGGAAGTGCGGTATCGATATCCGATATTACCGGCATACCCATACTCTTCTTTGGCACAGGCGAATCGTATGATGCATTAGTAGAATACAGGCCGGAATTTGTAGCTGACGCTGTACTGCCGAATAATTGACTCGCCAGGGTTGGGATTTGAACCCAAACTCCCTTTCGGAAACCAGATCTCGAGTTTCGCCTAATTAAAACTGGCGCGTTACCGGATTCCGCCACCCTGGCATTAAAAAGCAATAAAAGATAGAGTTAAGAAAACATATAAAAGTAATGATTGATTATAAATATTTGCGGGTCGTAGATAATG
>DAHWIS010000021.1 GCA_027344745.1 Microcaldota archaeon
CAAATACAAAAATATTTCATTTGTGATAATGGCAGTACTGGCATTACTGACAGGTTTATTGCTTCTATCCATAATGAAAAAATACAACCTTAAGGCGCGTAAACATTGACGCTTTTATTTTTTTTTGCATGGGTTAGACAAATAACAAAGAATCTTAATTTTGTAGAATAACTTTAAAAAGGCAACCCGCCAATCTATTAATATTGAAAATCACTTTTGCTTGAACCAGTGGATGTTTTGGGCAAGAGTGCATTTCAAGGTGGGAAAATGGACAACTACGAGATAAGGGAGAGCATAGAGGAGGGTATGGAGTACACCATAAAGATAGATGCAAAAGGCGCCAGAGGTGAAGGGATAGGCAAGCTAGGGGACTTTGTAATCTTCATAAAGAACGCAAAGACAAGAATAGGAAACATATACAAAGTAAAAGTAACCAAATTGCACAGGACGTTTGGTTATGCAGAGCTTTGCGAAATGAAACACCAGTTTGTTGGCAACGGGAGCATGCTTGAGGTATAGCGCCTAACAGCAAGTCTTTTATAGTTTTGCGCAGATTAATAAAACATTTATCTGCGCTTTATTTTATCTTATATCAATTTTGCGCATGCGTTATTTTACTCGGGTTGGATGGCCATTATAGTCAGATTTATAATTGTTTTAGTAGTTGAATAATAAAATGAATTCTGAAATGAATAGCTTGATGCAAAATGTAAGGCGATACAATGGACAAAAAATATACTGAAGAATATATGAAAGGCACAACTACTGTCGGTCTGGTTTGCAGCGATGGGGTCGTAATTGGTGCGGATTCGAGGGCTACGATGGACACATTCATAGCGAGCACCGAAGCTAGAAAAGTGTGGAAGATAGACGAGAATCTGGGCATGACCATAGCAGGCCTGGTCGGCGACGCACAGGAGCTTATAAGGATAATAAAAGTACAGAATGAGATTTATAAAATGAACGAGGGAAGGCCGTTATCCCCTAAATCTGCCGCTACCCTGCTGTCCATAATACTGCAAGAAAACAAAATGGTGCCGTTTTATGTGCAGCTAATCATAGCGGGAGTTGATGGAGGGATTGAAGGTGAAGACGGAGAGGTATACAATATCGACGCGGCAGGCGGATATTCCAGCGAATCTAAGTTTACTTCAACCGGAAGCGGTTCGCTCACGGCATTGGGCTTCCTGGAGGATACATACAAAAAAGGCATAACCGCAAAAGAGTCCATAAAGGTTGCTGCAAAAGCCCTTAATATAGCGATGAAAAGAGATTCGGCAACAGGCAACAACATTACTGTAGCTACTATAACAAAAGACGGGTATGTAGAATATACCGGGAAGGATCTTGAAAAGATTGTTGGTGCTTCTAAGTAAGCCCTGTTTTTTTAAATTTGTTTTAGGCATTATTCCGGTGGAGATTTTGATTTGGGCTGTTGTTTCTGTTTATACGATGTGATATTTTGGAAGAAAAAATCAACGACAAGGATGCAGAAGGAAAGGCTAGGAACGAGGAGATATTCAGAAAGATAAAGGAGATGCTCCCAGAAGATGCAGGCTTTGTAAAAGCAGAATTCGAGGGTCCTGACATAGTCGTAATACTCAAAAACGTAAAAGCGGTCTACCGCGAAGAAATGATAATAAAAGGCATAGCCGCAGCAATAAAGAAGAAGCTTATAATGCGAAGCGACAGTTCAGTTTTGGTGGAGCCCGAAAAGGCGTTGGCAATAATAAACGAGTTGGTACCAAAGGAAGCAGTTGCATCAAGCATAAAATTCGTACCCGAGTTCTCTGAAGTATACATAGAGGCGCTCAAGCCGGGGTTGGTCATAGGGAAGGGCGGATCGACGCTCAAGGAAATAGTCATCCGCACTAATTGGTCACCAAAAGTATTGCGTACCCCTACGATGGACAGCGATACTATAAAGGGCGTACGACAGCTCATGTTCAATGAAAGCGAATTCAGGAAAAAATTCCTTTCTACCGTGGGCAAGAACATAAACAGGCAGATACTAAAGAGCGAATGGCTCAAGGCTACCGCTTTGGGTGGGTTCAGAGAGGTTGGAAGAAGCAGCCTTCTTTTAGAGACCCCACATTCAAAAGTCATAATCGATTGCGGCATAAGTCCGGAACCAGGCATTAAGGGCCTAGATGCAAATGCAAACGCAGAAGGCAATAAGGCGTTTCCATATCTCGACAGTGCGAACTTCTCGATAAACGAACTCGATGCCGTAATATTGACGCACGGCCATATGGATCACATGGGTTTCATACCCTATCTATTCAAATACGGTTACGAAGGTCCAGTATACTGTACGCCACCCACTAGGGATCTTGCGGCATTGCTGCTTAACGATTACATAAAGCTGGTGCAAAGGAGCGGAGGAACACCACTATACTCCGAAAAGGACGTAAAGAAGATGCTGATGCACATGATTACAAGGGACTATAACGAAGTCACAAACATAACCGATGAACTTAAGCTCACGTATCACAATGCCGGTCATATACTCGGTAGCGCTACGGTGCATCTGCATGTAGGCGAGGGCATGTACAATATAGTGCATACTGGGGACATGAAATACGGCTTCACCAGGCTTTTCGATCCTACCTCTACTAAATACCCTAGGGTAGATTCGCTATTCATGGAGAGCACATACGGCGGCCCAAACGACATAACGCCGAATAGACACGATGCCGAGGCCGAACTCATGGAGACTATAAAGCGCACAATACAAAACAACGGCAAGGTGCTGATACCTCTCTTTGCAGTAGGAAGGAGCCAGGAGCTCCAATTGGTGCTTGAAAGCTATATGGCGGGCGATAACAGCCCCTACAAGCTCGACGTGCCTGTTTACTTGGACGGCATGATACTTGGGGCTAGCGCAATACACACTGCGTATCCGGAATACCTGAAAGAGAGCCTAAAAAACAGGATACTCAACAACCGATCGCCGTTCGAAAGCGAGATATTCGAAGTGGTAAAAGGCGAACGCGAAGAGGTATTTGAAAAGGGACCTGCAGTAATACTTGCTAGCGGCGGAATGCTCAATGGCGGCGCAAGCGTAGAATATTTTAAGCATCTAGTCGAAGATGCGCGCAACACTATGGTATTCGTCGGGTACAATAGCGCGAATTCGCTCGGGAGAAGGGTGCAGAACGGCATATCCGAAGTAGCACTGCCGAACGAGGATGGCAAGCTGGTGTCCATGAAAGTAAACATGGGGATAAAGACCGTGGAAGGCTTCTCGGGGCATAGCGATAGGAGACAGCTTATAAGTTTCGTGCAAAAGCTCAATGTAAAACCAAAAAGCATATACACGATGCACGGCGAAGAGCAGAAATGCGAAGACCTGGCAAGGACTCTTGGCAGGATGATGCACATCGACGCCAGAGCACCCATGAACCTGGATTCGATACGCCTAAAATAAGCGCTGCGCGCCTTGCACCGGTTGCAACGTATATACTGATTACTTTACGTTTAGCTCTAGGTTGCCAGCATAATCGAAGTCCGGCGCTTTAATATAAAATGCAACTATGAAACTATTGTCGCTTTCTATGCTAAACGGCAGTTCGGGTTCTGATCTGATAAATGAGAAAGGTTTATTTACCGAAACCTCTGTTATAACATCCCCTTTCTTGAAAACCCTTAGCATTTGCACCGATGATTCGAATATATCTCCTCTGTTAATTCTTTTGACCTCTCCCGACTCGCTCACTTTTATGCTTTTACCCTTAGCGTTGAGCATGGTTTTTTGAAGTTCAAGATGTATTTCGGCATTTGCTGCGCTGCCCAACTTTAAGGTCAGCGGTCCGCTATAGTTGTAATCAGGATTTTTAAGCGTTATATGTATCTCTATCTTTTCTCCCGTGTTGATAACCAAAGGCAGTCCTGGTACTACCGACCCTATTTTAAACGGGTCTGAAGCAGTTATCGAATCAATAACCTCCTGTTTCTTCTGATCCTTCAGAAACGACAGGCCTGCACCATGGTTTGTGAAAGGGATTACGATTTCATGTTCATTTCCCTCGATTTCGAACCCGTGTACCGAGTGCATGGCGCCCTTCCAGTAAATATTAACATTTGATACACTACCCGAAGGCCCATTGCCTCTTTTTTTGTCTCCGAATAGGCTTTCGATAACATTCTTAATGGCCATATGAATTGCACCTTTTATTTATGTATGTAAATATTTGCCGAAGCCCAATTTTAAATCCTTTCTATAAAAAGAATGTAAGTAGGTGGATAATATGCTGTCAGAAGGCGATATGGCACCGGATTTCAAACTTGCCGGTTCGGACGGGCGGACACATTCCTTGAAAGAACTAAACGGGAAGTACGTAGTGCTATACTTCTATCCAAAGGATAATACTCCTGGATGCACTATGGAGGCAAACAATTTCAACAAAAGGCTCGATGACATAAGGAAGCTTAATGCAGAAGTCATAGGCATAAGCAAAGACGATCTCAAGTCACATGGAAAATTCATAAACAGACACGACCTTAAATTCCTATTGCTATCGGATGTAGAGAGCAAGACGATAAAAGATTACCGCGCGTACGGAGACCGCGGCATATTCGGTGTCGGCACGTTAAGGAATACGTATCTGATAGGTAAAGATGGTAAAATCATAAAGATATTTGAGAAAGTCAATCCAAAAAGCCATGCCGACGAGATAATATCCGCACTAAAGGAAGCGGAAATGAAATCAGGAGTAACCTAGCTCCTCTAATTTTTTTCTTATTATTTTCGCCTCGTAATCCGCTTTAGATTTTTTTCCGCTGTCGCTTATCAGTACCCTAAGTATAAATGCCACATAGCTTGATACAGACGGAAAACCTGTATTGTCTATATGCTGTTCTATCTTTTCGAATAGTTGGCTTGGTATGGATATGGTGGTAAACTCCTGTCTTTTGGCCCTTTTTATTTTCATGCTGTCTACCTACCATAATTTGCGTGGAAAGATATAAATTATTAATTATACATAATTAAGGTAATCAGGTCTATTATTTATGTGAATTGAATGAAGAACCATAGTGGCATACGTAAGGTTTTAGATGCATTGGACAAGGATCCGAGCAAATCAAATTGGGAAGCAATGTCATCGTCCATAAAGCGCAGCAATGTGTCCCACTACAAGGTTTTCTACCCAAAAAAAATAAAAGAAAAGCAGGATCTCAAAAGCGCTTATGTGATACTGTATGACGATAAATTTAAGATAATTGGCAGAATACCGCTTGTATCAAAAGACGGGCACGGGGCAAGCGGAATGCTCTTTTATCTAAGGGGTCTTAGTCTAAATAGAAAAGTTTAGGTCGATTCGATGGCTGCTGAAAATAATCTGAAAACATTAGAAGAAAAAAGCATATTCATACTGCGCGAGGCAAACGCCAAATTCAAACATATTGCGGCTTTGTGGAGCATGGGTAAGGATTCGACCACGATGCTAGCCCTAGCACGCAAGGCATTCATGGGGAAGATACCGTTCCAGGTAATATATATAGACAACGGAATAGACTTTCCGGAATCATATGAATTCATGGAGGAAATGGTTAAAAAATGGGGATTAGATCTGATAATCGCAAAAAGCAATATAAAATCAGAACTGTCTGGATTTAGTTGCTGTGGGGCCAATAAAACGGTTGCATTGAAGAAACTGATGAAAGAAAAAAGATTTGATGCAATTATCGCATCGATAAGGAGAGACGAACACTCGATAAGGGCAAAAGAGAGGTATTTCTCACCCAGGGATACAAGCTTCAAGTGGGACTATAAAAACCAGCCTGCAGAACTGTGGGGTAACTATGCTACCAAAATTTATGATGGCTCGCATTTCAGGGTGCATCCATTGCTGGATTGGAGCGAGTCGGACGTCTGGAGGTATATTAAAAAAGAGAAGATACCAATCAATCCATTATATCTTGCGAAGGACGGATATAGGTATAGAAGCCTTGGATGCACGCATTGCACCGTACCTATAAAATCCAGTGCCTCGTCTATCGAAGGCATAATAAAAGAGCTTAAAATTACAAAGACCGAGGAAAGAAGCGGCAGGTCGCAAGACAAAGAGAAGGCGTACGTAATGGAGAAGCTCAGATCGTTGGGTTATATGTGATCCTATGGACTATCGGATAACCCTGCTCGGCGAAAAGGATCATGGCAAGTCCACCCTATTGGGGAATCTCCTTATAAAAACCGGTTCTATAAAGCGCTCGAGGATAAATTCCATATTGCCTTCAAGCATAGGGGGTAAGCGGTTTGAGCCGGGGTATCTACTGGATAGCTTTAAGGAAGAGAGAGACCGCGGCATGACTATCGATCAAACATCGGCAGAAATAATCTATAAAAATAATCTGCTTCACATGACCGACGTGCCCGGCCATCTAGAGCTTCTAAAAAACATGCTAACTGGGGCGTCAAATGCTTCATTAGGTATATTCGTAGTATCCGCAAAGATGGGCGAAGGGTTTACTAATCAGTCAAAAAGGCACCTCTATCTATCAAATCTCATGGGGATCGGCGCAATGTTGGTGGCCGTTAATAAAATGGATATGGCGGATTTCAAAGAAAAAGCATTTATTGATATAAAGAAGTCAATTACCGATTATTGCAGTGCTGCAGGCATAAAATCCAGGTTAGTATTTGTACCTATATCCGCATATAATATGGAAAATGTAATCGAGCGCGCAAAAAATATGCAGTGGTATGATGGCAAGCCACTGATGCACACGCTTTTAGAAATGTTGGAGCACATTAACCCGGGCATCGTAGAACAGAACGGGATGAGGATCCTAATACAAGACAAAATCGATGATGCTTTTTTTGGTCAAGTGCTTTATGGAAAAATTAAGAACGGTTCGGATATAATATTGCATCCAGGTGGCAAAAAGGTGCGCCTATTCAACCTTAAAAAATTCAATAAAGTAATTGGATCGTCTAAAGCGCCTTCCAATATATACTTCAAACTTAATCCGGATGCAAATGCTTCAAGGGGCGATATACTGTATGGCATTGGAGAGCATCCCAGCGCGGAAATCGTTTTCAATGCCAAAATATTTCCTATAAAAAACATATCCGCCTATGAATTATCCAAGTCAAAGGTGAGCTTTAATGGAAACTATTCGAATGTTGCGATGCGCATTACCGGTATATTCGATATAACAAAAGCTGCAAAGGTGCCAAAAAGAAAAAATGCAGCTATAACTCCTAATTATGCAATAAACATGGCCGTCAAACTTGCAAAAAAGTGCCCTACGGAGCACTTCAACGCATATCCCATATTGGGGCGCTTTGGCATGTACTCAAAATCTGGCATACTGCTTGGCGTAGGCATAGTGGAATAAGGCAGTCAATCCTTTTTTTCTATCAGATAATTTCCCATTATTAGCTTCCTCGCCCCAGTATTTTTGAGCGTCCATATTGCATCTTCTGGGTCAAGTACTATCGGTCGCCTATGTAGGTTGAAACTGGTATTGACTATCGCGCCGATGCCTGTTTTTTTCCTTACCCTCTTTATGAGGTCGGTGTATAGCTGGTTTTCGTTGCCGCTTAACACCTGCGGCCTTGTTGTATGGTCTATATGTGAAGCCGCAACAAGATCTTTTTGGTACTCTTTTTTTATGTTGTTGGCTGTTGTCATAAATCTATTTGGGTATTTATAGTCCTCAAACATTTTTTTTGCATCCTCTTCTAGTATAGAACTTGCAAAAGGTTGATAATATGGCCTGTGCTTTATTACAAGGTTGAGTATGCCCCTACTTTCATCGTTGTTAGGCATGGTCAGCACGCTGCGGTTCCCCAACGCCCTAGGTCCGTATTCCATGCGCCCCTGAAACCATAATAACACTTCTCCGTTGTCCGCAATGATATCCGCTGCGCTTCCAGATGGGTCTGCTATTTCGGAATATTCAAGCTTTTTTTTAGCACTCTTCTTCAAGGCTGCAAGAATTTGCCCGTTCTCATATCCTGGCCCAAAATATGCGTTATCTATCTGCTTCCTCTCCGATTTTCCATTCAGCAAGAAATCAATGAACGCTGCCGATCCAACCGAAAGGCCTCCATCGCCCATATGGGGGAACACAAAGAAATTTCTGACCTCCGGCATGTGCTCTACCATCCTATTTACTATCACATTTGAAAAAAAGCCTCCAGCCGCGGCAATATCGTGTATGCCTGTTTCTGCCACCCACTGCTTTACCAAATTGTAAACCTGTCTCTCCGCGTGTTTCTGCACGGCGTATGCAAAAGATTCCCTATCCGTTTTTGATAATATATGGTCCTTCATATACTCTGCCAGAAGCATTTCGCTCCTGGTACCTTTCTTTGAAGTAAACGTCTTCTTTTTCGGATCATAAATGCACAGGTCACCGAGCGCTTCTATGCTCGAAGGGTATGAGTAAGCTGCAAGGCTCATAAGTTTACCCTCATCTTCGTTGAACCTCATGTCGCATGCCATGGTTGCTGCGCCATACATTATGCCTAGGCTTGTGCTTGCTTTGAATGAGGTAAGCCTTTTAATCTCGCCGTTGTCCCCTATCGATACCGTACCGCTCAAGCCGTCTCCTGCTCCGTCTAATGTTATTATCAATGCTTCCTTGAACCCTGACGTGTAATATGCAGATGCTGCATGCGCCATATGGTGCTCTACCACGTAAATGCTTTTTCTTGCAATGCTTTTGTCTACATGCGCGAGCCTTTTTTTAGTAATATTTTTATCTATCGCATTTCCAGCCGCTTTCCAGAAGAATTTTGGATTTTGATTCTGTACAACCCTGTATATAAAGTTGCCAAGGTGTAGGCTAGGTCTGGACGGCTTTGGCAATTCTCTCCGCCATAAACTACGCCTTTTTCTGTCCCATGAAGGAAGAACTCTCGACACAAGCGCATTTCCTCCTATCCACGCAAGTGCCACTGCATCCACTTCGTCACCCGTGCTTCCTACAGAATATCTTATGGAATTGAATGGAAATCCTACATCATTCTTTTTCTTTGTGAACCGCTCTTCATTTACCGCTGCAAGTATTTCGCCATTATAAACCATGGAACTTCCGGAGTCGTGGGAATCGTTTATACCTAATACTGCCATTTTATCACCAAGCTTTATTCGAATACCATGGACGAATATGCAACAACGCTTGAATTGTCGCCGGTCACTTCGCCAGAATTACTATATTTAAGCATGCATCCCTTTTTAGCGTTATGTTCCAACGCAAAAAGCATTGCTACAGTGATCGGCCCTATACCGCAAGCACTGTCATCAAGCTCTTCTGATAGGATGTTCAATCGTCTATAATCCATATGTGTTATCGCTTCGATGAGTTTCATATCCTTCCTACGCGCCTCTTCGGCGCTTTCATAGTGGTCGAAGTCGGAGCTCGCTATGACGCCTATCTTTCTCTCTAAAATCCTTCCGGCATTGGATATGGCCCCTGAAACGAGTGTGCTTGATTGCATGGATTGATCACCCATACATATCGGCACTATGCGCTTGCCTTTGAGCGTAGATTGGAGGAAGGGGAGTTGCACTTCTATGGAATGTTCATCCGCATGTGCAACTTCATCAAGTGCCATGCCTTTTTTATAGCCTGCGATTGATTCTGCCAGCTCTAAGTCGTTTTTTATTATGCCTAGCGGCGTCTTCCAGTCGTCGCCGGATATCGATATTGCCTCTCCTAACCCTGTGTGGTTAGGCCCTAATAAGACTATGGTATCGGCATCAAGCATCTTCTTGGAGTTGAGCATTGCCTTATAGGAATACGCAGCTACCCTTCCTGAATACGCATATCCTGCATGCGGGGCTACAAAAGATACCGAATTTGCCGTAGAGCATTCCATGTCGCCGATTTTGCTTATAGCCTGCGATATGAATGATGAAAGGCTTGCCGGCTTATCCGAATAAAAGCTTCCTGCAAATACCTGATTCCTCATATAACCACATACCTACTCCAGGATTATACTTATTATTTAAATGCAATATATATTAATTGGATTATTCTTCAAATATCGTTTATGGTGATATGCCTGGAAAGCAACCATGATATAATAATGCATATAGACATGGATTATTTCTTTGCGGCATGCGAGGAACTACGGCATCCCGAGCTTAAGGGCAAACCCATGGCGGTCGGCACATCGCGTTTCGAAGACCGAGAAAAAGGCGTAGTCCAAACATGCAATTACGAAGCAAGGAAATTCGGAGTAAAGAGCGGTATGCCCACCTCGATGGCATTTAAGTTGTGCAAGGAGCTCGGATACTTGCAATCCGACGAATCCTATTATGAAGACGTCTCCGGTAAGATAATGGGATATCTGAAGTCGTTAGGTTACAAAATGGAAATAATGAGCATAGACGAAGCTGCATTAGATCTCGGCGAAACGTCTTACGAGGTTGCAATCGGTGTGGCAAAAGAAACAAAGAATGCGGTGCGGAAAAAGTTTGGTCTGCCCTCTACAATAGGTTTAAGCACTGGAAAGAATTTTGCAAAGATGGCGTGCGATAAGGCGAAACCAGATGGTTTAATCATGGTCAAAGCCGATGGGATAAAGGACTTTTTAAAGAGTATGGCGGTGGAAAAGATTCCCGGGGTGGGCCCAAAAACAAAGGAGAAGCTGAACAGGATGAAGTTGACAACTATAGGGGACATATCAAAAGCGAACAAGATGAGCCTGATAGCTGAATTGGGCTCTTTTGGAAACCAACTGTACGATCTTTCAAACGGCGTAGATACAAGCAAAATAATTGATACAAATGTAATACTTTCAA
>DAHWIS010000003.1 GCA_027344745.1 Microcaldota archaeon
TTCGTTATAGGTATCTTTGAATCGAAAACAGGAACCTTTGATATGAGCTCTTTGGGTATTAAATCGGGTTTGTTGGCCATGATTGCACCTTTCATAGTTATTTTCCAAGAAATATATAAATAGTAAAGCATGAGAAATATAAAAGCATAAGCCAGGATGGCAGATAGGCCATGCGGCCGCCTGCAGAGCGGCAAAGGCGGGTTCGATACTTTTATTGCGAAAATCCCGCTCCTGGCTTATGATAGAGTCAGGCACTTATCGCGTTTTCACACGTCCAGAACCACGTTTGCTTTAAAGCCATTCGACGTCTTGGATATCGATAATGCATATCTAGACACTCCTTTTATGTCGAGCTTTGACGCTTCCGGGGATTTTTGCCTTCCCAGTAGCGTCGCGTTGAAGCTGGATTCAGATGCATTTGTTTGGATTTCTATTTTTTCTGCTGCATATGTGTAGATGCCCTTGGCATCGCTTGCGGAAATGACGTCCTGAAGAAAGTACCATAGTAATACCTCCAATGATTTTGCGTTGTCCTTTACTTTCAATTTAACCGGTTTGCCGGCGCCATTTGATAATGTTTTTATGTCGGCATTGACGCCGGACATGGCTAAAAGCGCGTTTGAAAAAAGCTCGGCAAGCGTATGCCCGTATGCTATAAACTCTACATCGGCAGTATGGTTTTTATATATATAGTCCCTCATCTTTCCGCCAGGCTTTCAAAGTATATTAAAACCAAAAATTATATAATTGAAAGGATAATAAACTATGTCCTGTGAAGAGAAGAGTAACTACTGAATTGTGATGATGCCCATTTCGGCTGAGGACTTAGGTGTTTATGTGGTTCGGTTTGGTTCTTATAGGCTGAAGGCGATAGGAATATCTGCATTGCTGGCGGGCTTCCTTTTGGCTTCGATCAATTCGATAGCCATAACGGGATTGAACATATCGGATTCGAATCCCTCTACGTACATTATCGCAGTAATGCTTATGCTTCTCGTAGCCATAGGATTTTCAATAAAATATGCACCGGACCCGGAACTGAAGAAATCTAACATAGCCATAGGACTGGCGCTCATGGCTGTTTACCTGCTTATACTTTCATACGCCCGCGGGGCGATGTCATTCCTTTTTATTTCGTACAGAATAGATGCGCTGCTGTTCCCAATCATTTTGTCATCGCTCATAACGCTTATATTTGGGATAAGGGGATTAAGGCGCATGAAATTCCTAGTTATCTACTCAGTTTTTGCATCGCCTCTGCTCCTGCTACCTACATTTCAATTAAGCCCCCCATTCACCGCATTCAACGCGTATGTGGTTTTCGATACCCTTAAGGCCATAGGCATTCCGGTCCTGAAAAGCAATCTCACCATAATAGCTCCATCGTCCGCGCAGATATCTATAGCGCAGACATGCGCGGATATAGGCGCGTTTATAGCGCTTGTGATGTTCTTATTGCCCATAGCCTATTTTTATTCCGGGAGGATGATAAATAAACTGA
Source organism: Microcaldota archaeon (assembly GCA_027344745.1). Lineage (GTDB taxonomy): Archaea > Micrarchaeota > Micrarchaeia > Micrarchaeales > Micrarchaeaceae > JAMCYW01. Next base: position 1,502 of record DAHWIS010000003.1, read on the forward strand.
AGTGGATAATCTCAGGGGTTGCGCTGATGCTAGCGCTTAACGTATTAAGGATGTTTGGCGTAGCTGTAGTGTGGGCTTATTACGGCATCGGTGCAGCGATAGGCACCATACATTTGTTCATCGGGGAGGTGCTCTTCGACATAGCGATAATAGCCATGATATTGGTGTCGGGAAGGTATGGCCTTACGATTCATGCCAACGTAAAGAAACGCAGGGGGATAACCAAGAGAGAGCGCGGTACGCATGTGCTCGAAAAAGGCACTGTACGCATTGCAATGGCGGTATTCGCGCTGGCGGTAGCATTTGGTTCCGTAGCATATTTTGCGTCTGCCCCGTATGCGAAACTTACAATGGCGCCGATATCCAACTTTACCTCTGGCGAGCACATCTCTAATTTCACTGCCAGCGTAAGCCTTGTAAAGTCGCTGGAAGCAAGCAGAAGCAACATAACCATAGTCGAAAGCGGAATGCATACGGTAATCGCAGCTATGCGTACGAATAGCAGCCCGAATACGGGCGCGGGCAGCATAGCAATAGGAAAGGCTTACGCTAATGCGAATGTCGGCGCTTCGGGAGGCCTCTTTAACAATTCCATGGCTTTTGATAGGCATGCGCTAATACTAAAGAATGGGATAGTTATACATGCATTTGAGGAAATATCCAACGGCAGCACATTTAGCGTAAATTATTTTTCGTTGCCCTACCGCATAGGGGGCAGGTACATAACCCTGAGCTACGAAATTATTTCGAACGACACTGCCGCACAGGGCGGTTGCAGTGTAAGCACCGAAGGTGCGAACTATTTTGAATCGGCATTATATGACTATGCGACAGGGTATTTCGGAGACCCATATAAATATGTTTTGTGCCCTTCATATTTTATAGCGTCGGAATGACCGTTTTCGTACTGGAGATGCGATGAAATTCGAATTTAGCGCGGGCATAATAGTATATGCAGACATGGAAGATGAACGGAAGTTCCTATTCCTGAAAAATCCTCGTGGATGGTGGGACCTACCGAAAGGGCATATAGAAAAGGGGGAAAACGCACTCAAAGCAGCGCTTAGGGAAACGAAGGAAGAGGCCAATCTCGTTTTGAAGCCGTATAGGTCGTTTGTTTACAGCGAGGATTATTGGTTCGTAAACTCCGGCGAGAAGATAAAGAAGAATGTCAAAATGTTCATAGCAAAAGCGGACAACATTGAGGATGTAAGAGTATCGAAAGAGCACAGCGGGTATGCGTGGATGTCTTATGAGAAGGCTATGAAGGAGCTTAGGTACAAGACGCAAAAGCAGATGATATCTTCGGCAAATGTTTATATATCGAGATTAGAAAAAATTGAGGCGATTAATGCTGAATACTCCAGGCTCCCGAGCACTGCAGCGAACTGGAAACTCAGCAGGAGATTCGTTCCGGGAGAAGGAAGACTGAACGCAAAGGTGATGCTCATAGGGCAGGCACCTGGAGCAGAGGAGGACAGGTATCTTAGGCCGTTTATAGGCAGAAGCGGAAAACTACTCGATAAGCTGCTCAGGTCTGCAGGGCTTATGCGGAGGAATGTTTACATAACTAGCGTGGTTCAGTTCTTTCCGCCTGAAAACAGGATGCCTGCAGATGATGAAATAGCGTTATGCAAACCATTTCTGGAGAGGCAGATTGCAGAGATAGACCCGGAAATAATAGTTTTGCTCGGTTCTGTTGCTGCAAAAACGGTCGTTGGGATGGATGGCGTCAAATCAATACACGGAAAAATTATATCCGGCAGGCCCACTTATCTCGTCACTTTGCACCC
>DAHWIS010000038.1 GCA_027344745.1 Microcaldota archaeon
GTCAATCTCCAGCTTAAGTCAAGATTGAATCCGGAAAGCGCAAACATTACGAATGCGCCAACAGGTGCACCCAATACTGCTATCGTATAAACCGCGGCCAATCTTGAGCCTCTCGAATTCTTAGGCATGACCTCGCTTACATAAGTATCTGCTACTCCTAATTCCGGTCCTACCCCCAAACCTATGAAGAATATAAATACTGATATGAGTATGTAGTTAGGCATAAGCGCCGCAAGTATGCCTGCCACTGCGACTATAAGCAGATTCATGAAATATATGAACCTTCTTCCGCGCATATCTGCTAATTTACCTAACGTCAACGTGCCTACGAACATTCCTGCAAAGAACACAGTAGGTATTATCAAAGTGCCTATCACGCTACTCAGCCCATATGCGTGTTCGACAAGCAACGCAAGCTCTCCCTGTCCGAATATGACGAACAAACTGAAGAATTCCCCTCCTGCTATAAGGAGAAGAAACTTCAGATGAAACCTGCTGAAAGGCAATCTATCTAATCTATCCCCAACGCTTACGCTTTTCCCAGCCACCTAATCACTTTTATTACTTCTCCAGAAACCTTTTTAAGTGTTTGGTAGGTTGCTTTAAATTTTTTAACGTTCAAGAAAACAAGCCAAATACTCCTACCCCTATAAAATCCCATAAATAACTTTGTTTGAAAGATTTAACGTGGCGATTGCATGTCGATTTTGCGAGACAACATCAATATGGGCGCGAAGGAATTGAGGAAGCAGCTCAATTCCAAAAAGATAATCATAGCTCCTGGCGTGTCCAATGGCCTGTTTGCCATAATCGCAGAACGGGCAGGTTTCAAAACGCTTTATATGTCTGGATCAGGAGTTGCAGGCACCCGAGGCCTGCCTGACCTGTCTGTAATATCCCTAGATGAAGTTGCATACGATGCAAAGAATATAATTGCCGTCTCAAAAAGTCCGCTTATAGTGGATGTTGACACTGGTTTCGGGGAGCCCCTGAATGTTATACGAACCGTTAGGACGATGGAAGGCTTGGGCGCAGCAGCTATACACATAGAGGACCAAGTCCTTCCAAAGAAATGCGGGCACCTCAACGGTAAGGCAATTGTGGGTGCAGATGCAATGCTGCAAAAGATAAGCAGCGCAGTAAAGGCCAGAAAATGCAAGGATTTTGTGATAATAGCCAGAACCGATGCAAGAGCTGTAGAAGGATTAGATGCTGCAATAGAGCGGTCTAACCTATATGCCGATGCCGGTGCAGATGTCATCTTCACCGAAGCTTTGGAATCAGAGAGCGAATTTAAAGAATGCGTAAAAAAAATACATGCGCCGCTGTTAGCCAACATGACCGAATTTGGCAAGAGCCCGTTGCTGTCAGCAAAGGATCTGGAAAGCATCGGATACAAGATAGTAATATTTCCGCTTACCGCTTTCCGTGGGTCGGCATTGGCATCAAAGAAGATCTATGAAGGGCTTGCAAGGTCCGGCACGCAGAAGGACATTATCGGCAGCATTATGCCCAGAGAAAACTTCTATGATACGATAGGATACGACGAATACGAAAAGGAGGACGATGAGACGTCAAGATTGCAATAGTCACATATGTTTCAGTATGCTGCACCGTCGACAAAAAGAAAAACATAATAATCTGGGCATTGCAAATGAAATTCGGATTGGATGTTCGAAAACGCAATGAAGAAAGAAACTGAATGGTGCAGCATAAGCAAAATGCAGCGCCAGGTTTTATCTAACTGCGTGGAAAGTCCTACTAGTCATCTGCGCTTTATCGTCCTCTCTAATAGCCAGCCGAAAGCAGTTCTTTAAGCGTGTCAATTATATAGTTCGCATTCCTTATTATGTCGCTCTCCGATATTATGCCTACAAGCCCTTCAGACCTGTCGATGGCGCAGAGCTTCTTAACCTTTTTCTTTACCATTAAAGCAGCAGCCTCTTCAAGTGTTGCGTTCTCCATGATTTTCACAAGCGGAAAACTCATTATGTCCTTTGCGGCCACATCCGCGTTACGTGTCTTTTTTGCAAGCATCCTTCTGATGATGTCGCGCTCGGTTATTATGCCGACAGGCACATTTTTGGCATTCCGTATGACTACCGATCCTATGCGGTGCCGCTTCATCTTCTCGGCAATCGCATATACGCTGTCGCTCTCGCGTCCTGTTACCACTGGCCTGCTCATGATTTCATGCACCTTTATGGAACGTTTCGGCAATTGCATAATACCAATAAGTATTGGATGTCTGATTTTTAATGGCTTCCATTCTGTTAGACATCTGCTTACGGCATCATTTTGTAAACACTACGATCCTAAATTTATTCGTAGGGCAAGAATACCACGGCCTTCAGGCCATGGATGAATTGCGCATGCCAAACGCATGGTAGATAACTATATAAATGTTAACTGCAATACACAATCATGGAGTGCATTAGGGCATACAAATTTGCCGCCTATCCCGACGAAAAGAGGCGAAAAGGGATAGACAGCATGCTGGTGCTCGCGCAACGC
>DAHWIS010000012.1 GCA_027344745.1 Microcaldota archaeon
AGATTCATATTTGTACTTGTACCTGCACCAGCTTGGAATACATCCACAACGAATTGATCGTATAGCTTTCCCGAGATGATTTCGTCGCACGCTTTTATGATAGGCAGAGCGATTTTGTTTTCGAGTTTTCCTGCTTTCATATTGGCTATGGCTGCAACCTTCTTCAAGATTGCATATGCAATTATGAAAGACTGTTGAATATTAACCCCAGATATTGGAAAGTTCTCTTTAGCTCGTTCGGTCTCTGAGCCGTAATATGCATAATACGGTATCTTCACGCTCCCAAGAACATCCTTTTCAATTCTATATCTTGAATCCATCTCAACACCAAACCCTACATAACTTTTTATACTTTAATTCATTATCTCATTTGTCAAATCAAGATAAAAAGGTATTCCTTAATAACTTTTAGGGGCACTTCAATGGTTCAGGACTATGATAGAGTAAAGACAGACGTTTTGATAATAGGCGCAGGTGGCGCTGGGATGCGCGCCGCCATCTCTGCAAGCGAAAATAACGCATCTGTAACCGTGGTCTCCAAATCCCTGCTTGGAAAAGCACATACAGTTATGGCGGAAGGAGGCATAGCCGCATCGGTAGGTAACGTCGACACCAAGGATAATTGGATGGTGCATTTCTCCGATACCATAGTAGAAGGGGTGTATCTTGCAAACTGGAGGATGGCCGAGATACTTGCTACCGAAGCGCCCGACAGGGTATACGAGCTTGAGAAGTTCGGTGCGCTTTTTGATAGAACGCCAGAAGGCAAGATAATGCAAAGAGCATTCGGGGGCCACACCTATAGAAGACTTTGCCATGTTGGGGACAAGACAGGGCTCGAATTGATACGCACGCTGGAAGACCAAACCCTGCATACGAACATAACAGTATTCGATGAGGTTTATATTACCAAAATATTTTCGGATAGGAATGGGGTTTATGGCGCCATAGGGATGCGCTTCAGAACGGGAAGATTCGTTGTTTTCGACGTTAAATCAATATTGATAGCTACAGGTGGCGCAGGTAGAGTGTATAAAACGACATCGAATTCATGGGAATCGACCGGCGATGGCCTAGGACTGGCCTATAACGCCGGCGCTAAGCTTATGGATATGGAAATGATACAGTTCCATCCTACCGGGATGGTCTATCCGCCCGGAGTCAAAGGTCTTCTGGTAACCGAAGGAGTCAGGGGAGAAGGGGGCATATTGCTTAACAGCAAGGGAGAACGATTCATGAAGATATATTCCCCTAAAAGGATGGAGTTGGACGCAAGAGACGTAGTTGCAAGATCGATATATTATGAGATACAAAAAGGCAATGGAACAGAACATGGCGGAGTATACTTGGATATAAGCCATAAGGGTGCAGATTTCATAAAACGGAAACTCCCGGGCATGTATTCCCAGTTCATGGATTTCGCAGGAGTAGACATAACAAAGCAGAGGATGGAGGTTGCACCTACCGTACACTATCAAATGGGGGGCATAAAAGTAGATCCGGAGACCTGCAGGACAAACGTAGGCGGTTTATTTGCTGCCGGCGAAGTTGCTTCTGGACTGCATGGCGCAAATAGGCTCGGAGGTAATTCATTGGCTGACATATTAGTATTCGGCAAACGAGCTGGAGAAGCGATTTCAAAATATATCAAAACGGCTAAGGAAAGCTTCGTAAGCGAAACTGATATCTCGGACGAGATGGCAAGGATATCCGGATGCATCGATGATGCGGATAAGGGCACAAATCCGTATTTGCTTGTAGAAAAACTTAGAGATACAATGCAAAAGAATGTGGGGATAATCAAAAACGAAAACGATTTGAATAAAGCGCTCAAAGACATAGAATCCCTTAAGCGCGAATGCAATAATGTTGCAGTGCGTGGCGGAATGAGGTATAATCAGGGACTTCTCACATTCTTGGAGCTGGGAAACATGCTTATTGCCGGCGAAGCTATAGTGAGGAGCGCATTGTTAAGGAAAGAAAGCAGGGGGGCGCATACACGCAGCGATTATCCTAAAAAGAGCAAAGAATGGCTGAAGAACATAGTTATAGAAAAGAGTAACGGCGGCAACATGACTTTAGATACCATCCCCGTACCTGCAATGCCAGATAGGTTAAAAAGGTTAGTCAAAGAGGAGGTGTATGAATGATAGATAGTAAAAAGTTTATAATCAGCATATATAGGAACGACCCGTCAACCGGCGAAAAGGGTTTTTATCAGGACTTTGAAGTGCCGTTGGAAGAAGGCATGGTAGTGCTTGATGCAGTGCGCTATGTAGAACAGAACTTGGATACCACATTAGCAGTAAGATGGAACTGCAAGGCAGCTAGATGCGGATCGTGCGCTGCCGAGATAAACAATATGCCTGCGTTGATGTGCAAAACGAGAATAGACAAACTCGAGGGCGGCGTAAAAGTCGGACCCATGAGAGCATTTCCTTTGGTTAAGGATTTGGTCACAGACGTGTCCGAAAATTTTGAAATAGAAAGGAAAATACCAGCATTCAAGCCAAAGCAGGGTTTATCTGAACCGTGGCATATTGAGCAGATGGACGTGCAGCGTTCGCAGGAATTCAGGAGATGCATAGAATGCTTTTTATGCCAGGACGTCTGCCATGTAATCAGAGAGCACAAGAAACCGTATTTCGGACCAAGGCATATGATCAAAACCGCATCGTTAGATATGCACCCGCTTGATTCGGCGGATAGATCCGGCTTTTTGAACAATGAGGGAGGGTTGGGCTATTGCAATATTACAAAATGCTGCCAGGAGACATGTCCGGAACATATAGCGATAACGGATAATGCAATCGTACAGGAGAAGGAAAGGGCAGTGGATGATTCGTATGATCCGCTGATGTGGTTGGCAAAAAGGCTTAAAAAGTGACTTTATGGATTTTAGACGCATCGTACCAGGTGAATTCCTTGAACCCAACTGGAGACTCTGGTCGTTCATATTCCTTATAGCATTCACTATATTTGCAATGATGGCATTCCCGGTAAAAGAGTTCAAGGGTCTGATAGATCCGTTCTATTCCCCTACGGTCCTTGTACTGCCTTTTGTAGGGCTTTTTAGGTTGACTTGTTATGCTTACAGAAAGGATTACCATAGGCACATATTCAAGCATCCGGTTGCATGCGCTACAAATGCAAGGGAAGACGGCACCACTAGAGGTTATAGTGGAGAGACCGGATTCTTCAGGATAGAGAATCTGCACAGGTACTTCATGTATTTCTCGGTATTGATCTTGCCGTTCTTCTTCTACGATTTTTATATTGCGGTATCATATTCGGGGGTATTTAATATGACATTAGGCAGTCTTTTGCTTCTTGCAAATGCCATCGTAGTTACTGTCTGGGTATTCTCTTGCCATGCGGTAAGGCATCTGACCGGTGGCAGGGTGGATTGTTATGGATGCGAGCTCGCAGGCAAATCGAGAAATAGGTTCTTCAGATTTCAATCATATTTCAACGCGCATCATGAAGCACTGGCGTGGGCCAGCCTGATATTGTTTATAAGCGTAGATCTTTACCTTAGGGCACTCTCTGCCGGCCTGCGATTCAACTTTACGCTTGTGTCATTGGTGGTATCATGAGAGGATTAATGCCGTCGAAATACAGGTATCCGCTTTTCTTCTTAGGTATTATGCTGATAGATGCGTCTGGCTTCCTTTATAAATATCTGCACACTACACTTTTACAGACAGAAATATTAGTCGCAATAGGATTTTTTATGTTTTTGATATCCATAGTATTATAGGCCATGCCCGATTAGCCAATTGGTCATTGAATGGACTTCGCGGGATTTTCATGCGCCCTTTTTATAGGGCGGATTTTGAACCCGCAACCTCCTGCATGCCATGCAGGCGCGCTACCGTTGCGCCAGAAGCCCAAAGGATAAGTGTCATTTGAATGCCCTTTTATTAGAATTGCAGACATATCAACTGCATATCCCAATAGCAAACCCATAAAGACCCATTTTTCATACAGGAGATACAAATATTATATTGCCCCCTCGTAGCAATATTGTCCCGAGCTTGGCTTTTATCTCGCCGTCGCTGTTGAGCTCTTCTGCACTCTCCAATACTATGTTCATATGTGCATCGAAAGATGTCACTTTTCCGCGTATGCTTACATTGTTCTTCAACCTTATTAGAACATGTTGCCCTATTACCTTATTCAGCAGGTCAAAAGGTCTCTCCTGTCTATCTTGCGCCATTCTTATACACCAAAACAAATTTGTAAATCAAATTAACCCATTATATATAAATCACTTTTCGGTATTTACCTTTTTAAGGTCTTCTTTTTTAATTGCAAGCTTTATCCTGCCTGTGCCTACGTTTATCTGCTTGCCTATAAGTATATTCTCGGATACCCCTTTAAGCGGGTCGCGCTCGCCGAAAACGCTTGCATTCACGAAGTGTTTGACCGTCTCCTCGTACGAAGCCCTGGCGAATACCGATGCCTTGTTGCCAGCTATGCCATGACGCCCCGCACTTTTTATATTGCCCCCATAGGTCATCGCATCTGCAAGCAGCCCTATATGCCTAAACCCTACAGACACGTTTTCCTCGTCCATAGTTTTTTTAAGCTCGTTTGCGATCATGTTCCTTGCGGCTTCTATGCCGTAAACTTTTAGCACGTCGAACATATCGTTGCTGTAGAGGTGCTCTTTATCCACGCCTTCCACTTCAAGTGCGCCTGCCATATTGCTGCCGCTTGTGACTATATAAAACTCACCGTTGCCATTGTTATCATCCTGCTGTACGGTGGCCTTTTTTATGCCTTGCAGGCCCTTTATCGCGAAATTGCGCATGTTGACGAACATAGTCCTTGCGGATTTCATCTCTTTTTTGCTCTTGTATTTTATTTTAAGCGAATGGCCCTCCTGCTCTGTATCTATATTTTCGAACTTTGCCTGAAGTTTTCCGGATATAAATTTTAGCGTTAGATCTGACTGCGCCAATTTTTCCTTATCGAATTCCAGCAACATTGTAACATTCTTGAGGTCTTCCGTAAAGCTTTCCAAAAGGGATTTTACCAGAACTTCCTCAAACTGTGCCTTCACCTGCTTGGCCTTCTCGTAGTTTTTTGCGTATCCTTTCTCAAGCCTTATAGTCATCAGGGGAGATTGCTGCTTTTTTCGTGCATCGACGAGCTCCAATATCCTAGGAAGTCCGGTGACTACTGACGACGCTATGCCTGCGCTGTGGAAAGTCCTCAGTACCATCTGTGTAGAAGGTTCCCCAAAGGAATGCGCAGCCACCGCACCAACCGCTTCGCCGTATACTACATTGAATTTTTTTTCGTTTTTAACATTCATGATTATGCACCTCATTGCTTCTGGTGGGCCATTGCTTCCAATGTAGGATCTATACCGTCCCCTCCATATAAAGTCTGTATTAATTCGCCATTGGCGTCCTTGACGCTCAGGTCTGAGTCAACATAGAAATCCATCATAGCGTTTATTAATCTCCTGTACATGTATCCGCTTACTGCAGTTACCAATGACTTTGTCATTTGTGAATCCCTAGAACCCATTGCGTGCTGATACATGTCCGTAGGTGTCAAGCCCTCGAAGAAACTCGATGTAACGAATCCCTTGGATTTTGGATCCTTCGTATTCTTCTTGAAATATGGAAGCATGCGGCCGTTGTACCCCCTAGTGGGGCGCTTGCCTCTGACCGATTGCTGGCCCAAAAACATGCTCATCTGTACCATGTTGAGGATATTTCCTCTGGCACCTATCGAAGCCAACAGATATGCATTATTAGACTGGTTCAACTCTTTATTTAGATATTGTACGGCCGTATCTCTGGCTTGGCCCAATGTTGCGTATAAGAGCACCTCCAATGTTGATTTCTTTGTATACCCCGGAAGCGATTCAAGCTTTCCTGTTTTGTAGCTGTTTATAAGATCTGATGCCTTGCTCTCATAGCTTTTTATTATATTGGCTCGTTCGCTGATTATTTTACTTGACAGATAGTAATCTTTGACGCTCACGGTCAACCCGTATATGTATGCAGCCCCCAATGACAGCTTTGCTATGTTCAACAGAAACTTTTCGTTGAAATCGGGACCGTATTCGATGAATATGTGAGATATTAGAACCCCTCCCTTTTCTCCCACCAGTTTGTTGTCTATTATCCCCTCTTCCAGTAATCCATTCTTTATGACGACCTTGCCGTGTTTGTTCTTGCTTTCGAAATTCAACCCTTTTGGGAGAGTCATGGAAAATATGGATTTACCGGAATACATTCCGTTTTTCTCTGCTTTGGGCATTTCGTATATACCGAGATTTGCAAGCATGGACATTGTTTCTTCCCTAGTATAATATGAATTATCCTTGGTG